>NZ_DBNGPQ010000077.1:0-6688 GCF_057122925.1 Umezawaea sp.
GGCGCGGTCAGGCCGTTGGACGCGCCGTCCTGGTTCACCGCCGAACCGCGCACCACCGCCAACACCTCGTGGCCGTTGCGGCGGGCGTCGGACAGGCGTTCCAGCACCAGCACGCCGACGCCCTCGCCCCAGCCGGTTCCGTCCGCCGACGCGGCGAACGCCTTGCACCGCGAGTCCGGCGCGAGCCCGCGCTGACGGCTGAACGCGATCAGCGCGTCGGGCGTCGACATCACGGTCACGCCGGAGGCCAGTGCCATCGTGCACTCGCCCTGCCGCAGCGACTGCGCCGCCCAGTGCATCGCGACCAGCGACGACGAGCACGCCGTGTCCACGGTGACCGCCGGACCTTCCAGGCCGAAGGCGTAGGACACGCGGCCGGACACCACGCTCGCCGACGTGCCGGTGATCAGGTAGCCGTCGTCGCTCGTGGCCGTGTTCGCCAGCAGGGCCGCGTAGTCCTGGCCGTTGGTGCCCGCGAACACGCCGGTCCGGCTGCCGCGCAGGGTGGTCGGGTCGATGCCCGAGTTCTCCAGCGCCTCCCACGACGCCTCCAGCAGCAACCGCTGCTGCGGGTCCATCGCCACCGCCTCACGCGGCGAGATCCCGAAGAACCCCGCGTCGAAGTCACCCACCTCGTGCAGGAAACCGCCCTCGCGGACGTAGCACGTGCCGTCGTGGTCGGGGTCCGGGTGGTACAGCCCGTCGAGGTCCCAACCGCGGTTGTCCGGGAACCCCGCCACCGCGTCACCACCCTCGACCAACAACCGCCACAGGTCTTCCGGCGACCGCACCCCACCGGGGAACCGGCAGCTCATCCCCACGATCGCGATCGGCTCGTCGGTGGTGGCGGTGACCGCGACCGGAGCTTCCCGCTGCTCGCCGAGGAGCTGTGCCTTCAGGTGGTCGGCCAGCGCGCGGGGCGTCGGCCGGTCGAACACGAGCGTGGCGGAGAGCCTCAACCCGGTCGCGGTGGCCAGGCGGTTGCGCAGCTCCACCGCGGTCAGCGAGTCGAAGCCCTGCTCCTTGAACGCGCGCCCGACCTCCACACCGTCCGCGGACGGGTGTCCGAGCACGACGGCGGCGTGCGTGCGCACGAGGTCCACCAGCAGCTCGTCCTGCTCCTCGGCGGTGAGGCCCGCGAGCCTGCCCGCGAGCGACGGGGCTCCGGCGGACGACCCGCCCGCCACCGCGCGCCGGGTCGTGCCGCGGACGAGACCGCGCACCAGAGCGGACGTCCCGCTCATCGCCGGGAGGTCCAGGTTCGCGGTGACCAGCACCGCGTCCCCGGTGCTGCGCGCCGCGTCGAACAGCGCGAGACCGTCCTGGGTGGACAGCGGACGCACACCGTCGCGGGACATCCGGCGCAGCTCGGTCTCGGTCAGGTGGCCGGTCATCCCGCTGCGCCGCGCCCACAGGCCCCACGCCAGCGACACGGCGGGCAGCCCGAGCGCCCGCCGGTGCAGCGCCAGCGCGTCCAGGAACACGTTCGCGGCGGCGTAGTTCGCCTGGCCCGCGGTGCCGAACAGACCGCCCACGGAGGAGAACAGCACGAACGCCGACAGGTCCAGGTCCCTGGTCAGCTCGTGCAGGGCGAGTGCCGCGTCGACCTTCGGCCGCAGCACGGGCGTGACCCGCTCCGGCGTCAGCGACTCCACGGTGCCGTCGTCGAGGACACCGGCCGCGTGCACGACCGCGTCCAGCGGGTGCTCGGCGGGGATGCCGTCGAGCACGGCCCGCAGCGCGGCGACGTCGGCGACGTCGCACGCTTCGAGGACCACCGACGCGCCCAGGTCGGCCAGTTCCGCGAGGAGTTCGGTGGCACCGGGCGCGGCCGGTCCGCTCCGGCTGAGCAGGAGCAGGTGGCGCACGCCGTGGTGCTCCACCAGGTGCCGGACGACGAGCTCGCCGATCCCGCCGGTCGCGCCGGTCACCAGGACGGTGCCGCCGGGCCGGAACCCGACCTCGGCCTGGCCGGGTTCGGCGCGCGCCAGCCGGGGCGCGGTCGCGGTCCCGTCGCGCAGCGCGATCTCGGACTCGCCCGCCGCGAGCGCTCGGGGCACCAGGGACGCCTGCGTCGCGTCGGCCAGGTCCAGCAGCCCGAACCGGTCGGCGTGCTCCGCGAGCGCGGACCGCACGAGCCCCCACACCGGCGCGTTGACCAGGTCGTCGCCGGTGACCGCGCCGCTGGTCGTGAAGACCAGCCTCGACGAGGCGAACCGCTCGTCGGCGAGCCACTCCCGCACCAGCGCGAGCGCGTGCCGCACCGACCGGTGCACCGCGTCGGCACCACCGCCGTGCACGTCCGTGAACGGCACCAGCACCGTGCCCGGCGCGTCCGGCAGGGACGCCAGGTCGTGGTGGACCGGTCCCGCCAGCCCGAACGGGTCCTCGCCCAGCACGACGAACTCCACGCCCGCCGCGGGCAGCCGCACCTCGGCCCGGTCGACCCGGAACAGCGAGTCCCGGTGCGCCCGACCGGTGCCGAACGGCTCGCCGAGGACCACCGCGTCCGCCTCCGCCACCGGGGTGCCCGCCGGGTCGACCAGCACGACCGACACGGTCGACCGGTCCACGGTGGACAGGTCGGCTCGGACGGCGTCCGCGCCCGACGCGTGCAGGCGGAAACCCCGCCACGTCAGCGCGATCCGGCCGTCGTCCGGCAGCGCCGCCGCCAGCAGCGCCGGGTGCAGCCCGAACCGGCTCGCGTCGACGTCGAGCGGTGGCGCGACGTCCACCGCCCGGTCCGCGGAGCGCGGAGCGCCGACGGCTCCGGCCAGCACACCGCTCGCGTGCCGCTCCCACGGCACGTCCGCGCCCTCGGGCCGCGAGTGCACGGCGACCGCGCCGTCCTCGCCGACCACGACCTGCACCAGGGTGCCCTCCTCGGAGAGCGCCAGGGGCGCGTGCACCACCAGTTCCTCGACCAGGTCGAAGCCGACCTCGTCACCCGCCCGCACGGCCAGTTCCACGAACGCCGCGCTCTGCACGGCCTGGTCGGCCAACCAGGCGTGCGACGACGACGAGACCCGTCCCGTGAGCACGACGTGCCCGTCCGCGAGCCGGACGGCGGCACCCAGCAGCGGGTGGTCCACCCCGCCGAGGCCCGCGGCGCCGAGGTTGCCGGCACCGGTCCCGGACTCCAGCCAGAACCGCTCGCGCTGGAAGGCGTACGTCGGCAGCCCGACCCGGCGTCCGCCGTCCACCACGGGCGTCCAGTCGACCGCGACACCGCGCACCCACAGCTCCGCCGCCGAGGTGAGGAACCGCTCCCGGCCTCCCTCTCCGCGCCGCAGCGATCCGGCGACCACGGCGGCGGGCGCCGAGTCCTGCACCGCGCCCGTCAGCACCGGGTGAGCGCTCACCTCGACGAACGCGCCGACGCCGTCGGCGGCCAGCGCTCCGATCGCCGACTCCAGTTCCACGGTCCGCCGCAGGTTGCGGTACCAGTAGTCGGCGTCCAGCGTCGCGGAGTCCACGTACCCGACGTCCGCGGTCGAGTAGAACGGCACCCGCGGCGCCACCGGCCGCACCGGCTCCAGCAGGGTCGCCAGCTCGTCCCGCAGCGCTTCCACGTGCACCGAGTGCGACGCGTAGTCCACCGCGACCCGCCGAGCCCGCACACCGTCGGCCTCGCAGGCCGCCACCAGCCCGTCGAGCGCGTCGACGTCGCCGGACACCACGGTCGCCGACGGCCCGTTCACCGCCGCGACCGACACCCGGCCCGCCCACCGGTCGATCGACGTGCGGACCTCGTCGGCGGGCAGCGCCACCGACACCATGCCACCACGACCAGCGATCCCCAGGATCGCCCGCGACCGCAACGCCACCACCCGAGCACCGTCGACCAACGACAGAGCCCCAGCCACCACCGCCGCCGCGATCTCACCCTGCGAGTGGCCCACCACCACCGACGGCTCGACACCCAGCGACCGCCACACCTCCGCCAGCGACACCATCACCGCCCACAGCACCGGCTGCACCACATCGACCCGCTCCAACGCCTCCGCGTCGGACAACACGGCCATCAGGTCCCAGTCGACGAACTCCCCCAACGCCCCCGCGCACTCCGCCATCCGCGCCGCGAACACCGGGGAGTGCTCCAGCAGCTCCACACCCATCCCGACCCACTGCGCCCCCTGACCGGGGAACACGAACGCGGTCCGGCCACCGGCGCCCACGACACCGCTGACCACACCGGTCACGGGGTCGCCGGACGCCAGTCCCGCCACCCGGTGCAGCAGGTCGGCGCGGTCCCGGCCGACCACGACGGCGCGGTGCGACAGCGCCGACCGGGTGCCGACCAGCGCGGCGGCGACGGACCCGAGGTCGTCGTCGCCCTCCAGGAACTCGCGCAGGCGTCCGGCCTGGGCGCGGAGCGCGCGCTCGCCCTTCGCGGACACCACCAGCGGCACGACCGCCGGTTCCGCGGCGGCGACGGGCGGCTCGTCGTCGACGTCCTCCAGGATGACGTGCACGTTGGTGCCGCTGATCCCGAACGCCGACACGCCCGCCCGGCGCGGACGCCCGTCGCGGGGCCACGCCCTCGCCTCGGTCAGCAGCTCGACCGCGCCCGCCGACCAGTCGACCTGCGGGGTGGGCTCGTCGACGTGCAGCGTCCTGGGCAGCACGCCGTGCCGCATGGCGAGCACGCTCTTGATCACGCCCGCCACACCTGCGGCGGCCTGCGCGTGGCCGATGTTGGACTTCACCGACCCCAGCCACAGCGGGGTCTCGCGGTCGCGGCCGTAGGTGGCGAGCAGTGCCTGCGCCTCGATGGGGTCGCCGAGCTTCGTGCCGGTGCCGTGCGCCTCGACCACGTCGACGTCCGAAGTGGACAGTCCGGCCTCGGCCAGCGCCTGGCGGATCACGCGCTCCTGCGACGGTCCGTTGGGCGCGCTGAGGCCGTTCGACGCTCCGTCCTGGTTCACCGCCGACCCGCGCACCACCGCGAGCACCCGGTGGCCGTTGCGCCGGGCGTCCGACAGCCGCTCCAGCAGCAGCACACCGACCCCCTCGGAGGCGCCCATGCCGTCGGCGGCGGAGGAGAACGCCTTGCAGCGCCCGTCCAGCGCGAGCCCGCGCTGACGGCTGAACTCGACGAAGAACGCGGGCGTCGACATGACCGCCACACCGCTGGCCAGCGCGAGCGAGCACTCGCCCCGCCGCAGCGACTGGGCCGCCAGGTGCAGCGCCACCAGCGACGACGAGCACGCCGTGTCCACCGTGACCGCGGGACCCTCGAAGCCGAACGAGTACGAGATCCGACCGGACAGCACGCTCGCCGCGTTGCCGGTGACCAGGTGCCCCTCGACGCTCTCCGGCACGTCGCCGGAGAAGCTCGCGTAGTCGTGGCCGCTCATGCCCGCGAACACGCCGGTCCTGCTGCCCCGCAACGACACCGGGTCGATGTCGGCGCGCTCCAGCACCTCCCACGACGCCTCCAGCAGCAACCGCTGCTGCGGGTCCATGGCCAGC
Source organism: Umezawaea sp. (assembly GCF_057122925.1). NCBI lineage: Bacteria > Bacillati > Actinomycetota > Actinomycetes > Pseudonocardiales > Pseudonocardiaceae > Umezawaea > Umezawaea sp. The sequence continues at coordinate 5,476 of NZ_DBNGPQ010000077.1, forward strand.
GCCTCGCGCGGCGAGATCCCGAAGAAGGCGGCGTCGAACTCCGTGACGTCGTGCAGGAAGCCGCCGTGCCGCACGTAGCTCTTCCCGGACTGCTCCGGGTCGGGGTCGTAGAGGCCGTCGGTGTCCCAGCCGCGGTCGGTCGGGAACCCGGTGACCGCGTCGCCGCCGCTGAGCACGAGCTGCCACAGGTCCTCCGGCGACCGGACGCCGCCGGGGTAGCGGCAGCTCATGCCGACGATGGCGATCAGCTCGTCGGCGGGTACCGCCGCGACCGGCGTGCGCGGCGACGGCACGTCCGCCTCGCCGAGCAGGTCGGTGCCCAGCTTGCGGGCCAGCACGACCGGGCTGGGGAAGTCGAAGACCAGCGTCGCGGACAGCCGCAGCCCGGTGGCCGCGTTGAGCCGGTTGCGCAGCTCCACCGCGGTGAGGGAGTCGAAGCCGATGTCCTTGAACGCCCGCTCCGGGTCGACCGCGCCGGACCCGGCGTGGCCGAGGACGGCGGCGGCGTTGGACCGCACCAGGTCCAGCAGCACGTCGTGCCGCTCGGCCTCGGGCAGCCGGACGAGGCGGTCGCGCAGACCCGACGAGGTGCCTGCCCCCGCCGTGGCCCGGCGGACCGGGGTGCGGACGAGACCGCGCAGCAGCGGCGCGACCGGTGTCCGCGCGCGCAGGGCGTCGAGGTCCAGCCGGGCCGGGACGAGCAGCGGCTCGTCGACCGCACCGGCCGCGTCGAACAGCGCGAGCCCCAGTTCCGTGGACAGCGGGAGCACGCCGTTGGTGGCCAGGCGCCGCAGGTCGGCGGCGTCGAGGTGGCCGGTCATGCCGCCGCGCTCGTCCCACAGGCCCCAGGCCAGCGAGACCGCGGGGAGGCCGTGCGCGCGGCGGTGCTGCGCCAGGGCGTCCAGGGCGGTGTTGGCGGCGGCGTAGTTGCCCTGCCCGGCACCGCCGAAGGTGCCCGCCATGGACGAGAACAGCACGAACGCCGACAGGTCGTGGTCGCGCGTGAGGTCGTGCAGGTGGAGCGCCGCGTCCACCTTGGACCGCAGCACGGTGTCGAGCCGGTCCGGGGTCAGCGAGTCGACCGTGCCGTCGTCGAGGACGCCCGCGGCGTGGACGACGGCGGTCAGCCGGTGGCCCTCGATCACCTGGGCGAGCGCGGCGCGGTCCGCGGCGTCGCAGGCGACGACCGTCGCCCGCGCGCCGAGCGCGGCCA
>NZ_DBNGPQ010000078.1:0-34384 GCF_057122925.1 Umezawaea sp.
CCCCCACCGGATGCCGTCGATCAACTGCCGGGTGCTCCCCCCGGCCACGTTTCAGGTCGCGACGCACCGCCACACGATCCGGCGCGGTTCAACCACCTCGACCACCGGACCCTGCTCCGAACAGTCCACTTCGACCGGCCCACCTGACCGACCCACGTGATCGGTCCGGCTGATCGGTCCGACTAGGCCTGTTCGCGGATGCTCGTCAGAGCCAGGTCGGCTGCTTCACGGGCCACGGCGCAGGGTTCGAAGGCCCGTGGGGCGGGTTTGGGCCCGGTGCGGAGCTTCACCGTCGTGGTGAGGATCTGGGTGTCGGTGATGCCGACCACGAGGGCGCAGACGCCGTTCCTGCGATCGTCCGTGGGGGCGTTGAGGAGGGTCGGGTAGTCCTGGAGGGGTGCCTGGAGTTCGAAGAGCTGGAAGGTGCTCTTGAGCTCGTAGACGCGGTCCAGGCCGCCGTTGCCGTTGCCGGTGGTGAACGTGAAGGTCACGTACTGGCCGCTGTCGCCCTCGGTGTCGTCCCACGAGCAGATGGGGCCGGTCGGGGTGGATTCCTCCACGCCTTCGACGCCCACCATGTCGAGGGTCTTGAGCTGGGGTCCGGACAGCAGGGTGCAGGGTTTCTTGGCGGCCTTCGTGGAGTCGAGGGGGGTGCGGACTCGGGGGGCGCCGTGCTGCGTGGTGTCGCCACCGGAGCCCGCGGGGGCGGCTGTGCTGTCCCCGCATCCCGTCGCGGCCAGTGCTATGACGGTTAGGAGGAGCAGTGTGCGCACAGGGTTGTCCTCACGGCTCGGGGTTCTTGCCGGGAAGAAGTGTGCCCCCAATCGCACCGGACGATCTACAAAAACTTTTCCACACCTGGGGTCGACCGGAGCCGGTGGTCCAGTGCGGTGTGTCGCCTACCAGCGCCTACCGTGCGCACGGCCTGTCCGATCGCCTTCCGAGATCCCACCAGGACGACCAGCTTCTTGGCCCTCGTGACGGCGGTGTAGAGGAGGTTCCGCTGGAGCATCATCCACGCGCTGGTGGTGAGCGGGATGACGACGCACGGGTACTCGCTGCCCTGTGAACGGTGGATCGTCATCGCGTAGGCGTGGGTCAGCTCGTCGAGTTCGCCGAACTCGTAGTCGACGTCCTCGTCCTCGTCGGTGCGGACGGTGAGCTTCTGCTCGACCTGGTCGAGCGCGGTGACGACGCCCATCGTGCCGTTGAAGACGCCGTTCGCGCCCTTGTCGTAGTTGTTGCGGATCTGGGTGACCTTGTCGCCGAGCCGGAAGACGCGGCCGCCGAAGCGGCGTTCCGGCAGACCCTCGCGGGCAGGCGTCAGGGCTTCCTGGAGGACGGTGTTCAACGCGCCCGCGCCAGCCGGGCCGCGGTGCATCGGGGCGAGGACCTGGATGTCGCGGCGCGCGTCGAGGCCGAACTTCGCCGGGATGCGGCGGGCCACGACGTCGACGGTCGTGGTCGCGGCCTCCTCGGACTCCTCGACCGGGAACAGGAAGAAGTCGGGCAGTCCCTGGACGATCGGGTACTCGCCGGAGTTGATCCGGTGGGCGTTGGTGACCACGCCGGACTGCTGGGCCTGGCGGAAGATGTGCGTGAGGCGGACGTTCGGGACGGGACTGCCGTCGCAGAGCACGTCGCGCAGCACCTCGCCTGCACCGACGGACGGCAGCTGGTCGACGTCGCCGACGAGCAGCAGGTGCGCGCCGGGAGCCACCGCCTTGATCAGCTTGTTGGCGAGCAGCAGGTCCAGCATGGACGCCTCGTCCACGACCACCAGGTCCGCGTCGAGCGGCCGGTCGCGGTCGAACGCCGCGTCGCCGCCCGGCTTCAGCTCCAGGAGCCGGTGGACGGTGCGGGCTTCGTGGCCGGTCAGCTCGGTGAGGCGCTTGGCGGCTCGGCCGGTCGGGGCGGCGAGCACGACCTTCGCGCCCTTGGCGGCGGCCAGCCGGACGACGGACCGCACGGTGAAGCTCTTGCCGCAGCCCGGTCCGCCGGTCAGCACCGCGACCTTGCTGGTCAGCGCGAGCTTCACGGCCTCCTGCTGCTTCTCCTCCAGCGACGCGCCGAGCCAGGCGAACGCGCGCGTCCAGTCCACGGAGGAGAACGCGGGCATGCGTTCCTCCGGACCGGACAGCAACCGTCTCAACTGGCCCGCGACGGAGATCTCCGCGCGGTGGAACGGGACCAGGTAGATCGCGGCGACGTCCTCACCGTCCAGCGGCAGGACCTCGCGGACCACGCCCTCCTCGGCCACCAGTTCGGCGAGGCAGTCGATCACCAGCCCGGCGTCGACCTGGAGGATCTTGATGGCCTCCCCGATCAGCGACTGGTCCGGCAGGAAGCAGTTGCCGTTGCCGGTCGCCTCGGACAGCGTGAACTGGAGCCCGGCCTTGACCCGCTGCGGGCTGTCGTGCGGGATGCCGACGGCCTTGGCGATCACGTCGGCGGTGCGGAAGCCGATGCCCCACACGTCCGACGCCAGCCGGTACGGCTCCTGGCGGACGACCTCGATCGACCTGTCCAGGTACTGCTTGTAGATCCGGACGGCGAGCGAGGTCGACACCCCGACGCCCTGGAGGAAGATCATGACCTCCTTGATCGCCTTCTGCTCCTCCCACGCGGCGGCGATCAGCTTGGTGCGCTTGGGGCCGAGCCGCGGCACCTCGATCAGCCGCTCCGGCGTCCGCTCGATCACGTCGAGGGCGTCCACGCCGAAGTGGGTGACGATCTTGTCGGCCAGCACCGGCCCGATGCCCTTGATCAGCCCGGAACCGAGGTAGCGGCGGATGCCCTGGATCGTCGCGGGCAGCACGGTCGTGTAGTCGTCCACGAAGAACTGCTTGCCGTACTGGGGGTGCGAACCCCACCGGCCGCGCATCCGGATCGACTCGCCCGGCTGCGCCCCGAGCAGTGCGCCGACGACGGTCAGCAGGTCACCGCCACCGCGGCCGGTGTCGACCTTGGCGACGGTGTAGCCGGTCTCGTCGTTGGCGAAGGTGATGCGCTCCAGCACGGCCTCCAGGACCGCTCCCTCGCCTGCCATGCCCCCAACCCTAGGCGCACACCTCCACACGACCTCCACAAGTCACCCCGGACCTCTCCACCTCGGCGGCCTACAGTCGCCGCATGACCGGGGGACAGCGGCGGGTACTGGTGGTCGAGGACGAGCTGGCCATCGCGGAGTCGGTGGCGGCCAGGCTGCGGGCGGAGGGGTTCGCGGTCGAACTCGCGCACGACGGCCCGTCCGCGGTGGCCGCGGTCGCGGCGAACGAGCCCGACCTGGTCGTGCTGGACGTGATGCTGCCCGGTTACGACGGCCTGGAGGTGTGCCGCCGGATCCAGGCGCACCAACCGGTCCCGGTGCTGATGCTGACCGCGCGCGGCGACGAGACGGACCTGCTGGTCGGGCTCGCGGTCGGCGCGGACGACTACCTCACCAAGCCGTTCTCGCCGCGCGAGCTGGCTGCCCGCGTGCACGCGCTGCTGCGCCGGGTCGACCGGGCCGCGCGGCCGCGCTCGGAGTCGCGCATCGAGCTGGCCGACCTGGAGATCGACCTGGTCGAACGGCGGGTGCAGCGCGCGGGCGTCGAGGCGCACCTGACGCCCACCGAGTACGAGCTGCTGGTGCACCTCGCGGAACGGCCCCGCGCGGTGCAGCCGAGGGAACGGCTGCTGAGCGAGGTGTGGGGATGGCACGACAGCACGGGCGCGCGAACGGTCGACAGCCACATCAAGGCGTTGCGCCGCAAGCTGGGTGCCGACCTGATCCGCACGGTCCACGGGGTCGGGTACGCGCTGGAGGTGCCCCGGTGACCGTGTTCCGCACGATGGTCGCGATGCTCGTCGAGGAGCTGCCCCGACCGCTGGACCCGGTGCGGTCGATCAAGCTGAAGCTCGGCATCCTGCTGGTGGCCTCGGGTGCGGCCGGTTTCGCGTTCTTCTGGTCGCAGATCGGCTGGCTGCCCGTCAGGAGCACGGTCGGGTCGCTGGTCATCGTGCTGTTCACGTCGCAGGTGCTCGCGCACGGCATGACCAGGCCGCTGCGGGAGATGACGGCCGCGGCGCGCGCGATGCGGGCCGGTGACTACTCGCGGCGGGTGCGGGCGACCGCGCGGGACGAGGTGGGCGAGCTGGCGAGCGCGTTCAACCGGATGGCGGCCGACCTGGCCGCGGCCGACCAGCAGCGCCGCGAACTGATCGCGAACGTGTCGCACGAGCTGAAGACGCCCATCACCGCGCTGCGGGCCGTGCTGGAGAACGTGGTCGACGGCGTCGCACCCGCCGACGGTCCGACGATGAGGACCGCTCTGGTCCAGACCGAGCGCCTGGGCAGGCTGGTCACCGAACTGCTCGACCTGTCCAAGGTGGACGCCGGTGTCCTCGCGCTCAACCACGAGGAGTTCGAGGTGGAGCCGCTGCTGGCGGACGTGGTCGCGGAGGCGGAGGTCGCCGCGTCGGCCGCGAAGCGCGGTGTGCACTTCACGCTGGAGGTGAGCCCGCCCGGTGCCACCGCGGTCGCCGACCCGGCGCGGCTGCACCAGGTCGTGGTCAACCTGCTGGACAACGCCGCCCGGCACGGTCCCGCCGACGGCCGGGTGGACGTCCGGGCCGTGTCCACCGCGGACGAACTCGTGGTCGAGGTCGTGGACGAGGGTCCCGGCATCGCGCGCGAGGACCGCGAGCGCATCTTCGAACGCTTCACCCGAGGGGAACGGGCTGGTGGCGGCGGTACCGGCCTCGGTCTCAACATCGCCCGCTGGGTGGTCGACCTGCACGGCGGCTCGATCGCCGTCGTCGACGGTCCCGGCTGCCGCATCCGCGTCACCCTGCCCTCCCGCTGAACCTCCCCGTCCGCCGGACGTCTCTGTTTGCTGAGAGTCCCTGCTCCTCGAAACCGGAGTGATCCCATGAACGACGAGCCTGTCGTCGGCGTGCCCAGAAAACTCGGTCTGCGCCGCATCGGGGCCGTTCCCACGACGGCGATGCCCGTGCGGTCCACGCCCAGGAAGGCCGGTGCACCCGACCCCGAGGTCGAGGAACCCGTGCTGGGGAAAACCGCCGCCGAGCGGTCCTCGGCGGGCGGGGGCTCGGCCGGCGAGGGCACAGGGGGTGAGGGCGCGGAGGGGGAGCGCTCAGGGGGTGAGCGCTCAGGGGGTGAGCGCTCAGGGGGTGAGCGCTCAGCGGGAGAGCGCTCGGCGAGTGAGGGCTCGGCGGGCGAGGGCTCGGCGGGCGAGGGCACAGGGGCTGAGGAGTCAGAGGGAGAGCGCTCGGGAGGTGGGGGCTCGGCGAGTGGGGGCTCGGGGAGCCGGGGGGCGGTGAGCGGGAGTTCGGCGGGCCCGGACTCGGATGGGGGATCTCCAGGCGGTGGTTCGGTCGCGGTGGCGGCACCGCCGGTCGCCAGGGCGTCATCCCCGCAGTCGTCGCAGTCCCCGCCGCCGCTGCCACCGATGCTCCTGCGGCAGCCCAAGCCGCTGTGGACCGCTCCGACCGACCCGGCACCGCGCCACGTGCTCTACGCGGGCGCCGGTACCGGGATCGCGGCGGCGGCGGTGCTGCCGGTGGACGTGCCCGGCCTCGGCTGGCTGCTCACCGGGATCGTCGGTGTCGTCGCCGTGTTCGCCGTGTCGAACCGGCGCTCGCCGGAGAGCATCGCGTGGGCGACCGCCGCGCTGCTGCTCCTGGGCGTCTCCACGTTCCTCGCGTCGGGCTGGCTGTTCGCCCTGACCCTGCTGGCGGCGTGCGCGGCGGGGTCGCTCGCGGTCACGGACGGGCGGACGCTGCGCGGGGTGGTCCTGGGGATCGCCGCGGTTCCGCTCGCGGCCGTGCCCTCGATCGGGTGGGCGGTGCGCGGTCTGAAGGCGGCCGGGCCCGCGCGCCGCGACCGGAAGCTCGGGCGGACGATCCTGATCAGCGCGGGCCTGCTGCTGGTGTTCGTGCCGCTGCTCGCGAGTGCGGACGCGGCGTTCGCGGCGCTGCTGCACGACCTCGTCCCGGTCGTGGACATCGGGTCGCCGTTCGAGTGGGGGTTCCTGTTCGTCGTGATCGGGCTGGGCACGATCGGCGCCTGCTACGCGCAGGTCGCGTCGCTGCCGCTGGACTCGCCGCCGAAGGAGCGCAGGACGGTGTCGCGCCGGGAGTGGGCGGTGCCGATCGGGCTGCTGGTCGCGGTGTTCACCGTGTTCGTCGGCGTGCGGCTGGCGAGCCTGTTCGGCGGTGACGACCACGTGCAGCGCACGGCCGACCTGACCTACGCCGACTACGCGCGCGGCGGGTTCTGGCAGCTCCTCGCGGTCACCGTGCTCACGCTCGTGGTGATCGCGGTCGCGACCCGGTTCGCGGCGACGGAGACGGCGGCGGACCGGCTGTGGCTGCGGGTCCTGCTCGGCGGGCTGTCCGGGCTGACCCTGGTGATCGTGGCGTCCGCCCTGCACCGCATGTGGGCCTACCAGCAGGCGTACGGGTTCACGACGCTGCGGCTGCTCGTCCTCTCCTGCGAGGTGTGGCTGGCCCTGGTCTACCTGCTGGTCGTCGGCGCGGGCGTGAAGCTGCGGGCAGGCTGGCTGCCCCGCTCGATGGTGGCCACCGGGGTCGCGACGCTGCTGGTGCTGGCCGCGCTGAACCCGGACCGGTTCATCGCCGAGCACAACGTCGAGCGCTGGCGGGAGACCGGCAAGATCGACCTGCCGTACCTGGCCACGCTGTCGGTCGACGCCGTGCCCGCGTTCGGGCCGCTGCCCGCGGACGTGCGGGACTGCCTGCTCGTGCGGATGAAGTCCGACCTCTACGACACCGAGGACTGGTTCGCCTGGAACCTGAGCCGGGAGCGGGCCCGTCCGCTGCTCGACGCCGTCTCCTGGGAGCGCGGGTGCAGCCTCGGGTACACCACGACCAGGTGACAACGAGGGCGTTCCGGATGGCGGGATGGGCTCACTCGTTCGGGCCATCGTGGGCGTTAGCGTCCTGTGACAACAGCCACTGGCGGTATAGGTAATGGGGCAACATCCGTTACCCAGAGGTAAAGTCGCAGGTCGGAGGGCTGGCGCTGCGGCCGCCCGAGAGCTGCTTGGCCGGGAACCACCGGGTGCGGAGCAGCTTCCCCACCATCCCGGAGGATGACGTGCGTTCGTGCTCGGCTGGCTTGATCCCGTGACCGTTGTGCAGGACGAGCCCATCACCACCGCCCCGCCCGCGCTGTTCGACGCCGCCCCGGCCGCGTCCGAGCGGACGCTGGTCGACGTGCTCGCGGAGACCGCGAAGCGGTACCCGCAAGCGTTTGCCCTGGACGACGGCACCACCGCGCTGACCTACCGCGGCCTGCTGACCGCCGTGGACGAGCTGCGGCAGAAGCTCGCCGCGGACGGCATCGGTCTCGGCGACCGGGTCGGCGTGCGGGTGCCGTCGGGCACGGTCGACCTGTACGTCTCGATCCTCGCGGTGCTGGCCGCGGGCGCGGCGTACGTGCCCGTGGACGCCGAGGACCCGGACGAGCGCGCGGAGGTCGTGTTCACCGAGGCCGCCGTCTGCGCGGTGCTCGGCGAGGACCGCGAACTGGTGCTGCGCGGCACGCCGGTGGGCCTGGTCGGGGCTCCCGGGCCGACCAACGACGCGTGGATCATCTTCACGTCCGGTTCGACCGGCAAGCCGAAGGGCGTCGCCGTGACGCACCGGTCGGCCGCGGCGTTCGTGGACGCCGAGGCGCGGCTGTTCCTGGCCGACGACCCGATCGGCCCGGACGACCGGGTGCTGGCCGGGTTGTCGGTGGCGTTCGACGCGTCGTGCGAGGAGATGTGGCTCGCGTGGCGGCACGGCGCCTGCCTGGTGCCCGCGCCGCGTTCGCTGGTGCGCACGGGCATGGACCTGGGGCCGTGGCTGGTCGAGCAGGAGATCACCGTCGTGTCGACGGTGCCGACGCTGGCCGCGCTGTGGCCGACCGAGGCGCTGGACGACGTGCGGCTGCTGATCTTCGGCGGCGAGGCGTGCCCGCCCGAGCTGGCCGAGCGGCTGGCCGTCGAGGGCCGCGAGGTGTGGAACACCTACGGTCCGACCGAGGCGACCGTCGTCGCGTGCGCGGCCCGGCTGACCGGAGAGGGCCCGGTGCGCATCGGCCTTCCGCTGGACGGCTGGGAGCTGGCCGTCGTGGACGAGGCGGGCGAGGTCGTGCCGATGGGCGGGACCGGCCAGCTCGTCATCGGCGGTGTCGGCCTGGCCCGCTACCTGGACGAGGCCAAGGACGCCGAGAAGTACGCGCCGCTGCCCGCGCTGGGCTGGGAGCGCGCCTACCGCAGCGGCGACCTGGTGCGCGCCGAGGCGGAGGGCCTGCTGTTCCTGGGCCGCGCGGACGAGCAGGTCAAGCTGGGCGGTCGCCGGATCGAGCTGGGCGAGGTGGACGCGGCGCTCCAGGCGCTGCCGAACGTCGCCGGGGCCGCCGCGGCCGTGCGCACGACCAAGGCGGGCACCCAACTGCTGGTCGGGTACGTCGTCGTCGCCGAATCAGCTGGGACGGCCTTCCACCAGGCGGACGCCATCGCACAGCTGCGGGCCGCGCTGCCCGCCGCGCTGGTGCCGCTGCTGGCCGTCGTGGACACGCTGCCGACCAAGACGTCCGGCAAGGTCGACCGCGGTGCCCTGCCGTGGCCGCTGCCGTCCCTGGACGCCGCCGGGCCCGCCGTGGAGCTGCACGGCACCCAGGCGTGGCTGGCGGAGCTGTGGGGGCAGCTGCTGGGCTCCCCCGCGACCAGCCCGGCCGACGACTTCTTCGCCAGCGGCGGCGGCAGCCTGGCCGCCGCTCAGCTGGTCTCGCTGCTCCGCGCCCGCTTCCCCAGCGGCTCGGTCAGCGACGTGTACGCCTACCCGTCGCTCGGCGCGCTGGCCGCGCGGCTGGACGAGTTCGCGGCCGAGACGGCGTCCGCGCGCGAGGTCGCCCCGACGCCCCGCTCGACGCAGCTCCTCCAGGCGCTGCTGGTGGTCCCGCTGTTCACGCTGGTCGGTCTGCGGTGGACGGTCGCGCTGGCCGCGATCAACAACGTGCTGGCGCTGACCGGCACGTACACCTGGGCCCCCACGATCTCCTGGGCGTGGGTCGCGGTCGGCTGGGCGCTGGTGATCAGCCCGCCGGGACGGCTCGCCATCGCCGCGGGCGGCGCCCGCCTGCTGCTGCGCGACGTCCGCCCCGGCACGTACCCGCGCGGCGGGAGCGTCCACACGCGGCTGTGGGCCGCCGAGCGGCTCGCGGAGCTGAGCGGCGCCACGAACCTCGCGGGCTCCTGGGTCACGCACTACGCGCGGGCCCTCGGCGCGAAGGTCGCGCCCGGCGTGGACCTGCACTCGCTGCCGCCCGTCACGGGCATGCTGAAGCTCGGCCGGTACAGCGCCGTCGAGCCCGAGGTCGACCTGTCCGGCCACTGGCTGGACGGCGACCGGCTGCACATCGGCAAGATCCGGGTCGGCGCGGGCGCCACGGTCGGCGCCCGCAGCACCCTGTTCCCCGGCGCCCGCGTCGGCAAGCGCGCCGAGATCGCCCCCGGCTCCGGTGTGGTCGGCTCCGTGCCGACCGGCCAGCGCTGGTCCGGTGTGCCCGCGATGAAGGACGGCAAGGCGGCGCACCGCTGGCCGGACGCCCGCCCGCCGCGGTCGCGCCGCTGGCAGTTCGCCTACGGCGTGACGTCGTTCGGGCTGAGCGCCCTGTCCGCCGTGACGGCGCTGCCCGCGCTGCTGCTGGTCGGCTACCTCCTGCGCGGCACCACGGGTCCGGCCGACGCCCTGGGCACGGCGCTGCTGACCGTCCCGGCCGCCACCCTCGTCTGGATGGCCGCGTACGCGCTGGTCGTGCTGGTGTCCGTGCGGCTGCTGAGCATCGGCCTGCGCGAGGGCTACCACCCGGTGCACGGGCGGGTCGCCTGGCAGGCGTGGACCACCGAGCGCTTGATGAACATGGCCCGCGGCAGCCTGTTCCCGCTGTACGCCAGCCTGTTCACCCCGGTCTGGCTGCGCGCGCTCGGCATGAAGGTCGGCCGTCGCGTCGAGGCGTCCACGGTCGTGGCGCTGCCGAAGATGACCACGGTCGGCGACGGCGCGTTCCTGGCCGACGACACCATGGTCGCCTCCTACGAACTCGGCGGGGGCTGGCTGCGGATCGCCGCGGCCCGCGTCGGCAAGCGCGCGTTCCTCGGCAACTCGGGCATGACGGCACCCGGTCGTTCGGTGCCGAACCGCGGCCTGGTCGGCGTCCTGTCGTCCACGCCGAAGCGCGCGAAGGCGGGCAGCTCGTACCTCGGGATGCCGCCGATCAAGCTGCCGCGCACGGTCGAGACCGGCGACGACAGCCGCACGTTCGACCCGCCCCGGCGGCTGGTGGTCGCGCGGGCGCTGGTCGAGCTGTGCCGGATCGTGCCCGTCATGGCGTCCGTCGCGCTGGCCGTGCTGGCGCTCGCGGGCTTCGAGTTCCTCGCCGGGCACGGCTTCTGGGCCGCCGCGCTCGGCGGCGGCGCGCTGCTGCTGGCCGCGGGCGTCGCGGCGTGCGCGGTGGCGGTCGCGGCGAAGTGGACGCTGGTCGGGAAGTTCCGGGCGCGGGAGTACCCGCTGTGGAGCGCTTTCGTCTGGCGCAACGAGCTGGCGGACACGTTCGTCGAGGTCCTGGCCGTGCCGTGGCTCGTGGGCTCGGTCTCGGGGACGCCGCTGATGACCCTGTGGCAGCGCGCGATGGGTGCCCGGATCGGCCGCGGCGTGTGGTGCGAGACGTACTGGCTGCCCGAGGCCGACCTGGTCCGGTTGGACCAGGGGGCAACGGTCAACCGGGGGTGCGTGGTGCAGACCCACCTGTTCCATGATCGGATCTTGCGCATGGACCAGGTGACGCTCAGCGCGGGCGCGACGCTCGGGCCGCACGGGATCGTGCTGCCGGGCTCGACGATCGGCGCGCACACGACGGTGGGGCCCGCATCCCTGGTGATGCGCGGCGAGGACGTGCCGTCGGGGACCCGCTGGCTCGGGAACCCGATCTCGGCATGGCGTTGAACGACTCGTACCTCCCCGCGCACGGCAACACGGGATACCGGGTCGCGCACTACGACCTGGAGATCGACTACAAGCCCGTCGCGGCCCGGCTGTCCGGTCGGGCGCGGCTGACGGTCGTCGCGGGCGAGGCGCTGACGGCGTTCGCGCTCGACCTCGGCACGTTCAAGGTCGAGCGCGTGCTCGTCGGGGGCAAGCCGGTCCGGTACTCGCACGGCGGCGGCAAGCTGCGCGTGCGCGTGGGCAAGCCCGTCCCCGCGGGCACGCGGTTCGTCGTGGAGGTGCGGTACGTCGGCACGCCCCGGCCGATCCGCACGCGGGCGTGGGGCGACCTGGGCTGGGACCAGCTCACCGACGGCGCGATCGTGGCCAGCCAGCCGATCGGCGCGCCCTCGTGGTTCCCGTGCAACGACACCGTGCGGGAGAAGGCGACCTACCGGATCGCCGTGACCGCGCCGTCGCCGTACACCGTGCTGGCCAACGGGGTCCTGGTCGACGGCAGGGTCGGCGGCAGCACCACGACGTGGGTGTACGAGCAGGACGTGCCGATGGCGACCTACCTCGCCACCGTCCAGGTCGGACAGTACGAGGAGCTGGAACTGGCCGACGGCCAGCCCGCCGCCGTGCCCTCCAGGCTGGTCGCCAAGTTCGCCACGGACTTCGGCCGCCAGCCCGCCATGATGGCCCTGTTCGAGCGGCTGTTCGGGCCCTACCCGTTCGGCCAGTACTCCGTCGTCGTCACCGACGACGACCTGGAGGTGCCGATCGAGGCCCAGGGCCTGTCGGTGTTCGGCGCCAACCACGTCGACGGCAAGCGCGGCTTCGAACGCCTGGTCGCGCACGAACTCGCGCACCAGTGGTTCGGCAACAGCGTCGGACTGGCCGACTGGCGGCACATCTGGCTCAACGAGGGCTTCGCGGCGTACTCGGAGTGGCTGTGGTCGGCGGAGTCCGGCGGCACCCCGGCCTCCGTGCTCGCGACCAGGGCCCGCGCGCTGCTGGCGCGGCAGCCGCAGAACCTGCGGATCGGCGATCCCGGTGTGGCCGACATGTTCGACGACCGCGTGTACAAGCGCGGGGCGTTGACGCTGCACTCCCTGCGCACGGTCCTGGGCGACGCGGCGTTCTTCTCGGCGCTGCGCGAGTGGACGCACACCTACCGGCACCGCACGGCGACCACGGAGCAGTTCATCGCCGTGGCCCAGCGGCACACCAGCCTGCCGCTGGGGCCGTTCTTCCGCTCCTGGCTGCACGAGGGGAAGCTGCCCGCCTAGAGCACGCCCAGCTTGGCGAACGCGCGCAGCGCGGAGGGGGCGGCGCGGCTGAGCAGCCGGGCCGCCTTCGCCTCCACCGTCACGGGAACGACCGGCCTGCCGGTGCGGACCGCGCGGACGACCTCCTCGGCGACCCGCTCCGGTCCGAACCCGCGCAGCGCGTACAGGCGCGAGGCCCGCTCCCGCTTGCGCGCCTGCTCCCGTTCCCCGACACCGGAGAACGTGGTGGTGGCGGTGATGTTCGTCCGCACGACGCCGGGGCAGATCGTCGAGACGCCGATGCCCGAGGGGGCGAACTCGGCGCGGAGGCAGTCCGACAGCATGAACACGGCGGCCTTGCTGGTGGCGTAGGCGGAGAGCATCTTCGACGGCAGGTAGGCGGCGGCGGACGACAGGTTCACGATGTGGCCGCCCTCCCCGCGCTCGACCATGAGTTCGCCGAACGCGCGGCAGCCGTGGACCACACCCCACAGGTTCACGTCCAGCACCCGCCGCCACTGCTCGGTGGAGGTGCTGAGGAACGAGCCGGAGTGGCCGACGCCCGCGTTGTTCACGACCACGTCCGGCACGCCGTGCACGGCCGCGACCTCAGCGGCCCACGCGCGCACCGCCCGCTCGTCGGAGACGTCGACCCGGTAGGCGTGACCGCCCGCCAGCCTGGCCGTCTCCTCGGCCCCGTCGAGGTCCACATCGGACACCACGACCTCCGCGCCCCGTGCGGCGAACGCGAGCGCGGTGGCGCGGCCGATCCCGCTGCCACCGCCGGTGACCACGACGAGTTCGCGCTTCGGCGAGGTGTCGCGGATGAACTCGGTGACCAGGCGCGCGACCGCCGGCGCGTGGGTCAGCGGAGCCCAGTGGCCGGAGGCGAGGACGGTGCGGCGCAGCGTGGTGACCCAGCGCTCCAGCGGCAGCGGCCTCGTGTCGACGTAGCGGTCGTGCAGGGGTTGCACGACCTGCACCGGGACGTCGGTGCGCCGGTCGCGCGGAGCCCTCAGGCGCGGCAGGACGTTGGCCCGGTACAGGGCGATCCCCCGCACGGCGTCGCCCGTCAGCGTCGGCGCCGGGCTCTGCCGGACGCCTTCGAGCCTGCGCAGCAGGCTCCCCCAGCGCCTGCCCAGCCCCAGCCGCCACAGCAGCGGGGCGAGCACCGGCAGCTGGAACGCGAAGACGTACCAGGAGTGCAGGAGCTGCCGCAGCTGCTCGCGGCCGGGACGGCGCAGCCACGTGCCCAGGTGGTCCAGGCAGGGGCCGGAGATCGACGTGAACGACGCGATGCGCGCGCCGGGTTCCGTGACGGCCTCCCAGGACTGCACCGAACCCCAGTCGTGGCCCACGAGGTGCACCGGCCGGTCGGGGCTCACGGCGTCGAGCACGGCGAACAGGTCCCGCTTCAGGAACTCCAGCGCGTAGGCGTCCCGTTCGCGGGGCCGGTCCGAGTCGCCGGCGCCGCGCACGTCGTAGGTCACGACGTGGAAGTCCTCGGCCAGCAGCGGGACCACGTCGTCCCAGACCGCGTGGGTGTCGGGGTAGCCGTGCACCAGCACGACCGTGGGGGCGGCCGGGTCGCCGTGCTCCTGGACCGCCAAGCGGACCCCACCGGACAGCACGTTCACAGTTCCTCCAGGACGAGTCGGTCACCCGCGGGGCGGTCCACGCAGACCCGCACCCCGCCGACGGCGCAGGTGCCGCAGAAGCCCTGGCGGCAGGAGTGCGGGACGTTCGGGCGCAGGTCGCGCAGGACGTCGAGCGCGGTCCGGTCGGCGGGTACCCGCAGGACCACGCCGCTACGCCGGAGTTCCAGGTCGAACGGGCGGCCGTCCACGACGGGCGGTGGCGCGAACCGCTCGAAGTGCAGCCGCGTCGAGGCGAAGTCGCGGCGGACGGCGGCCAGCATCGACGGCGGGCCGCAGCAGTAGACCGCGCCGTCGGGGTGGGCGTCGCGGAGCGGTCCGTCCGCGCGCCCGACCCGGACGTCGACGCGGTCTCCGGGGAGTTCGTCCAGGAACGGCATCGAGTCCGTCGAGCGGCCGGTGTAGACCAGGCGCCAGTCGAGGCCCCTCCGCCGGGACTCCAGGACCATCGGCAGGATCGGGGTGATGCCGATGCCGCCCGCGACGAACAGGACCGGGCCCTCGGCGACGAACGGGAAGGCGTTGCGCGGGCCTCGGACGGCGATCCGGTCACCGGGCCGAAGGGCGTGGACCTCGGTCGAGCCCGCCCCGACGCGGCGCACGGCGATCCGGTAGCCCGTCCGGTCGGAGGGGTCGCCGCACAGCGAGTACTGCCTGCGCAGGCCGGAGTCGAGGTGCAGGTCGAGGTGGCAGCCCGGCTGCCACGCGGGCAGCGGGCCGTCGCCGACCAGCCGCAGGGCGACCACGTCACGCGCGACGACCCGCCGCTCGGCGACCGCGAGCCGCGGGATCGAGCCCGGTCGGCCGGGGCGGGCCCTGCCCATCAGCGGCAACGCCCTCAGGTAGCCGTCGGTGAACCTGGCGAGGCCGCGCAGGAAGGGGTCCATCAGTGCGCGTCCCGCGCGGCGGGCGACGTGGCCAGGTACGCGACCGCCTGGCTGGTCGAGTTCTCCTGCTTCGGGTGGTGGTCGCGGTGGAAGTAGCGCAGGAACGCGCGGAACAGGTCGTACCCCGTCGGCAGCAGCCCGCGGCGGCCCGCGCGGCGGAAGTCGCGCGGGGTCAGCGGCCCGGCCGTCCGGTCGGCCGCCACCAGGAAGCGGGCGCCCCTCACCCAGAGCCAGAACAGCGGCGGGGCGGTGATCAGCATCGCGCGGACGCGGCGGCCGTAGCGGCGGTCGAGGTGGCGCATCAGGTCGAACGCCACGCTCCGGTGCTCGACCTCCTCGGCGGCGTGCCAGCGCAGCAGGTCGAGCATGGTCGGGTCGGCGCCCGCGCGGTCGAGCGCCGTGGCGTTGAGCATCCAGTCGCCCAGGTACGCGGTGAAGTGCTCGATGGCCGCGACGACGGCGATCCGCTCGACGAGCTGCTCCGCGCGCCGCTCCGGGGTCGGGTTCGGCCGCTCGCCCAGGACGCGGTCGAACACCCACTCCACCCGGTCGGTGAACGGCCGGGGGTCGAGGCCCTTCGCCAGCAGGTGGTCGAGCACCTCGCTGTGCGCCTCGGCGTGCACCGCCTCCTGACCGATGAAGCCGAGCACGTCCTCGCGCAGGTCGTCGTCGGTGATCAGCGGGAGGGCCTCCTGGAACGTGCGGACGAACCACCGCTCGCCCGCGGGCAGCAGGAGGTGCAGCACGTTCATCACGTGCGTGGCCACCGGCTCCTCCGGCACCCAGTGCATCGGCAGCTCGGCCCAGTCGAAGTGCACGTCCCTCGGTTGCAGCACGAGGTTGTCGGGCTCCATCGCGACCTCCGGCAATTACTACGCCTGCGTAGCTTTGTGAAAGCTACGCCACCGTAGCAATATGGTGTGGTGGGCACAACACGTCGCAGGTACGCCGCCCGACTGCCACCCGAAGAGCGCAGGGAACAGCTGCTCGACGGGGCGCTGCGGTTGATCGGCGACGGCTTCGGCAGCCTCACCATGGAGGCCGTGGCGCGCGCGGCGGGCGTCACCAAGCCCGTGCTCTACGAGCAGTTCGCCAACCGCGCCGAGGTGATCACCGCACTCCTGGACCGCGAGGCCGAACGGGCGACGGAACAGGTGCTCGCGGCGCTGCCGACCTCGTTCGCCGAACGCGGCCCCGAGGACGCGTTCGCCCACGCCGTGAACGTGTTCGTGCACGCCGTGCTGGAGGCGCCGGACCGGTGGCGGCTCGTGCTGCTCCCGCCCGAGGGGACGCCGCCGGAGTTCCGCGAGCAGGTGTCGGCGGTGCGGGAGCGGCTGGTGGAACAGGTGGCCGCGCTGGCCGAACTGGGACTGCGGACGCGCGGCGGACCGGACGAGCTGGACGCGGAACTGCTCGGCCACGCGATGCTGGCGCTCGGCGAGATGGCAGGCCGCCTCGCCCTGCTGGACCCGGACCGCTTCACGCCCGACCGGCTGGTGGGGTTCGTCGCCCGGATGGCCCACCTGCTGCCGAAGTGAGCCTGCTCGGCCGCGGCCGACCGGCGCGGTGTGACGCGGGACGGGGAAGGCCTGAGGCGAAGGCGGTGTGGGTACCCGCGACGACATGCTGGTAACCACGCTGCTGACGTTCGCCGGATCAGTCCTGTTCGCGCTCCTGCTGGTGGCGGTCGTGCACCGGGCCGTCGTGCGGATCGGGCGGCGGTCCGCCCTGTTCGCGCGACTGGCGCGGAAGGCGCACCGGCCCGCCCAGGTGGTGGCCGTGCTGGTCGCCGTGCAGTTCTCGCTCGGGGTGGGCACGTGGATCGGGAACTGGCGGCCCGCCGTGCTGCACGCGGTCGGCTTGGCGTTGATAGCGGCCGGGGCCTGGCTCCTCGCGACCCTGCTGACCGTCGCGGAGGACGCCACGCTGTCGCGGATCAGGGTCGACGTGACCGACAACCGGCACGCGCGCAAGGTGCACACCCAGATCACCCTCGTCCGGCGCGTGACGGTGGTCGTGGTCGGACTGCTGGCCGCCGCCGCGATGCTGATGACCTTCCCGGCGGCGCGGGCGGCCGGGACGAGCCTGCTGGCCTCCGCGGGCGTGATCGGCGCCATCGCGGCACTGGCCGCGCAGTCGTTGCTGGGCAACGTGTTCGCCGGGGTGCAGATCGCGTTCAGCGACGCGGTCCGGCTGGACGACGTGCTGGTGGTGGAGAAGCAGTGGGGCCGCGTCGAGGACATCACGCTGACCTACGTGGTCGTGCACCTGTGGGACGACCGGCGGCTCGTGCTGCCCACGTCGTACTTCCTGAAGACGCCGTTCGAGAACTGGACCAAGAGCCAGTCCGAGCTGCTCGGGACCGTGGAGCTGGACGTGGACTGGACCGTCCCGGTCGAGGAGATGCGGCAGGAGCTGCGGCGCGCGTTGGAAGGCGTGGACCTGTGGGACGGACGGGTGTGCGTGTTGCAGGTGACGGACGCGGTGAACTCGTTCGTGCGGGTGCGGGCGCTGGTGAGCGCGCCGGACGCACCGCGGTTGTGGGACCTGCGGTGCGTGGTGCGGGAGCACCTGGTGGACTGGTTGCGGCGACGGGAGCCGGGGGCGTTGCCGCAGGTTCGGGTCAACGCGATGACGGCTGCGGTGTCGTCCGGTGGCGTGCGTGGTCGGGGGGATCACGACTCGGACGCACGGGTGTTCGGGGAGAGCGTGGACGGTGAGGAACGGGTGCAGACGTTCGGCGGGAACCAGGAGCGTGGCGAAGTGCTGCACGCACACCGCGCCCCCGACCAAATCGGGTGATCACGTCCAGCCCCAGCCCGTACGAGACGGGCAACGGCACCCCTCCGGGTGAAGGCCGCTCCGGCGTGTGACGCGTCCCGTCCCACCTGGCCCGCCGACGCAGTGACACTGGCCAGGTCCGTTCGGGCTGCTCGAAGGGCGGCGTGGTCAGCCCCGGCGGACCCGCCGCGATCACGAATTCGTTCGACGTCTGCCGATGACGGCCGCGGCGAGGATGCCCGCGGTGATGCCGCCCAGCAGGACCGCGACCACCACGGAGCGCGGTACGAGCGGCTTGAGGAGGAACTGCGCCACCAGTGACCACCCCGCGAACGCCACGAGGTAGGCGAGGACGGCAAGCCGTTTGCCCCGCGACTTCCACCGCACCACGCCCGCGACAGCGACCAGGAACAACCCGCCCACGCCGATCAAGTACCCCACCCGAGCCCCCCGCGTTCGTCTTCCGCCGACGCACGGGGATACCCGGTCCGCACGGACTTCCGCTGGGGCGTACGGCCGCTTTCGCGGGATCTGATCGGTCGCACCACCTCGGATCGGGATCGGAGAAGCTCCTGACCGCGTCCCGGCGAAGGTCCGGCACGCGGCCATGCCGCCTGTCCAGCGTCGCGGACGCGGCCCAGTCGCGCCGGCACGGGTCGGAGGCCGATCGGTGCAACCATCCAGCCCTCCTGCCCCGTCTAGCCAGGTGACGGGAAGACAGAGGGCACTGGTGCTGATCACCTGCGCGTTCGCGCTGAGCGGCTGCGGACGCGCTACCGACCAGGGCGGTGCCGGGCCGATCGCCTCGGAGGTGAGCGCGGTGAGCACGCCGGACCAGCGGCCCAGCCTCGCGCCGCGCGCGAAGGAGTTGATCGCCGCGGCCGAGCAGGCCCGGCGGGGGACGGTGGTGCTGACCATCGCCGCCGCCGAGGGGCGGACGGAAGCGACCGCCCTGGCTCTGCGGGACCTCGGCGCCACGGTGGAGTCGGTCGACTCGACGGTGGGCTACATCCGCGCCACCGTGCCGGTCTCCGCGGCGGCGCGGGCCGCGACCCTCGACGGGGTCTCGCGCGCGGACGTGGAGGAACCGATCGGCTTCCCGGACCCGACTCCCTGACGGGCGCGGCGGCTCCGCGCACCAGGCGCGGGGCCGTCGCTGAACACCCACGGGAAAGGCCCCGTTCCCCCTCGTGGTCGAGGGGGAACGGGGCCTCGTCGTTCGCTACCGCTAGGCGACCGACTGCACGAGGACCGTGCCGCGGCCGACCGTGGCGCCCTCGGCGGTCACGACCTGCAGCTCACCTCGCAGGATGCGACCGGCACCCGGCTGGGCGTTCGCGGTGACCGTGCCGTTGACCGTCCACGACGTGCCCGCCGAGCGGTCGGCGTGGGGGTCGGACACCGAGATGGTGCCGAGCGCCGACGACGCGAAGAAGTCGATGTAGTCGTACTCCGTGGTGCCCGCGGGCACCGCGTAGCCGTCCACGACGACCCTCCACAGACCGGCGGCCGGGTTGGCGGTGATGACCGACTCCTCGGAGTCGCCGTCCGCCGACGTCTTCGACACCACGCACGTGCCCGTGGTGCAGTTGAGGAGCGTCAGGTCGAGGTCGGCCGAGATGTCGCTGGTCTTGCCGATGGTCGCGCTGACCGCGCTGGCGCCCGCGGGCACCGTGAGGTCGTAGGTCTGCGACTCGAGGTTCGCGATGCTCGGACGAGCGACCTTGGCGCTGGTGAGCTGACCGCCCACGAGCCCGCCCTTGAACGCGGACAGCGAGTTGGTCACCTGGTAGGTCCGCGCGACCGGCTGGCCGAGCGGGGCGGACGCGATCGTGTCCGGGTTCGGGCTGACCGTGGTGCCGAGCACCGACGCGGTCACCTTGTACGGGGCCTTGTCGGCGTCGGACGTGCGACGGGCCTCGACCACGATCTCCCAGACGCCCGGCAGCGGGTTGCTGACCGTGCGGCTCAGGGGCGTGCCCGGCGTGCAGCCCGCACCGGCGTCGGGGTTGTAGCAGGACGTGGAGGTGGTGGCGTCGATCGGGATGCCGGTCGGGTCGACGCGCAGGAAGCGCACCTGGCCCTTGCCGGGGTCGCCACCGGCGACCATGTCCACCTTGAGCGCGCTGGCACCCTGGGGGACGCGCACGAAGACGCTCGTCACCTGGTTGCGGGCGATCTCACCGGACTGCGTGACCGCGTACTTGTTGGCGGCGGTGAACTCCTGCGCGGCGAAGACGGTGTTCAGCGTCTTCAGGTCGACGCCCGGTGTGGACGGGTTGTCCAGGCTCAGGACGGCGGACTGGATGCCCACCTTCTTCGGCTTGACCTTCACGACGAAGGACACCGGGGTGTTCAGCGGCAGCGTGACGTTGTTCGGCGACTCGAACGACCTGGTGTCGCCGTCCCAGTCGACGCGGTACTTGACCGGCTTCGCCGACCCCGTGGTGCGGGTGAACGTGTAGGTGCGGGTGTAGTCCTTGCCGATCGTCACGCCCTCGCGGTCGTGGATGCCGACGCCCCGGTCCGCGGTGGGCTTGAGCTGGGCGGACAGCGCGGTGTGCACCTCGACGGAGGAGGTCACGACGTCCTGGGCGCCGTTGCGGCTCAGGATCGAGTAGGCCGACTTGACGTCGAACTGGCCCGCGCCCTGCTCGTACGCGCCGAGGTCGGAGTTGAAGTCGGCGCCGGACTTGATGGCGTTGCGCAGCTTCGCGACGTTCGGCCGCTCACCGCCGTGGGTCGCCTTGTACGCGCTCACGAGCAGCGCGGCGGCACCGGTCGCCTGCGGGGCGGCCATCGACGTGCCGTTGAACATGGCGTAGCCGGCGGGCAGCTCGTAGGTGCCGGCGACGGGGCCGGGGACCTGCCAGCGCGGCACGGACGAGATGGCCGAGCCGGGCGCGGTGATGTCCGGCTTGAAGCCGCCGTCCTCGCGCGGGCCGCGGGAGGAGAAGCCGTGCAGGCTGTCGGACTGCTTGGTGACCGAGCCGTAGTTGGACAGCCAGGTCTGCTTGGTGATCGACGAGCCGACGCTGATCGCGTCCGTGGCCACCGAGGGGTCGCCGACGGTGTTCGCACCGGCGCCGCTGTTGCCCGCGGAGATGAAGATCTGCACGTTGTACTCGGCGATCGTGCGGTTGTAGAGCTCCGCGCGGGCGTTGTTGCCGTCGTTGAGCGCGGGCAGGCCGCCGATCGAGATGTTCACGACGTCGGCGCCGTTGCGCGCGGCGTACAGGACGCCGTCGAGCAGGCCGCTGCTGGTGCAGGACGACGAGGTGAGGCAGACCTTGACGGCCAGCAGCTTCGCGCCGGGGGCCGCACCGGTCATCTTGCCGCCGAACAGGCCGTTGGCCGCGGTGATGCCCGCGACGTGCGTGCCGTGCGCGGCGCCCGCGATGCCGAGGTTGACGAAGGCGGTGCCGCCGTTGTCGTAGATCGACCTGTCGGTCTGGACGACGAACGCGACCCGCTCGACGAGCGGCGTGGCGGCGTTGTCGGTGCCGAAGAAGCCGACGTCCTTCTTGTACTTGTAGTCGATCATCGCGGTCTGGTCGGTGAAGTCACCGTCCTGGTCCAGGTCGACCCGGACCTCCTTGGTGCCGACGTCCTGGAGCACGGCGAACGTGTCCAGCCGGTCGCCGTCGCGGTTGAGGTCGCCGCCGGTCTCCGACGTCGCGGAACCGAGGTCCTTCGCCGTCTCGCGGAACAGGCCGAGCGCGTACGGGCCGCCGCTGGTCGGAGC
The DNA here is from genome assembly GCF_057122925.1 of Umezawaea sp. NCBI lineage: Bacteria > Bacillati > Actinomycetota > Actinomycetes > Pseudonocardiales > Pseudonocardiaceae > Umezawaea > Umezawaea sp. Next base: position 21,338 of record NZ_DBNGPQ010000078.1, read on the forward strand.
GGTGTAGTTCACGCCGCCCGAGGTGAAGGCGCCGGTGTAGCGCTCCTTGCCCATCGCGACCCACGTGCCGTCGTTCTCGCTCGGCGCGTTGGCGTTGTACCAGTCGACGATCTTGCGCTCACCGGTCGTGGTGGTCGCCAGCGCCGGGTGGTCGAGGTCGACACCGGAGTCCAGGATCGCGATCGTCGTGCCGCGGCCGTCCCACTTGGGGTGAGACTGGGTGAACTGCGCGGCACCCGTGTCGCCGATCGGCATGTACGGGTTGTCCTTGGGGGTCTTCGCGTCCGGTGCCTTCTGCGGCAGCGGCGTGGTGGCGCCCTCGGGGCGCGGGTTGTCCACGGCGACCAGGCCGTCGACGTCCACGGCGTTCACCGACTTGAGCTTCGCGGCCTTCTCGGCCTGCTCGCGCGGCAGGGTCACCTTGAGGTAGTCGACCTCGCGGTCGGTCTGCTCGACGACGGCGCCGAGCGACTGGAGCTCGCTGGTGGCGGCGTCGACCTTGCCCGCTTCCGCGGCGACCAGGAGGGTGACGTCGGTCTTGCCGGTCTGCTCCGCCTCGACGAGGAGGGCGCGGTCCTGCTTGTCGAGCTGCTTGTCGGCCTGAGCGGGCGGCAGCGGCTGCGCGAGTGCGGGGGCGGCGGCGAAGCCGAACCCAGTCGAACCCAGCACGGCGGCCAGGAGGGCCGCGCTGGTGCGGTGTCTCCACCGAAGTCCTGACTTGATCACGACGCGAAAACCCTTCGTGGGGGAAGAATGCTGGAAGCACATCTCCCCGCGCACGAACGGACAATAGGACAATCAGCGTATTGTCGAAGTCCACATTGGACTAAAAGGTCTCTTGTGTGCAGGCCATTTCCAGGCTAGAGGCCGTTTTTCCGATAACGGTTGGCACACCCTCGCTCCAGTCAAGAGCTGATCGAAGGGAATGTCAACCCATGTCAACGGTGAATACGACGACCTTCGGCGGGAGCGGTAACGAATTGACGTGACAACCGATGACCCCAGTTCTCCGGGGTGGCGCGGAGGGTGACGTCGAGCACCAGGTGGAACACCGGGGTGCCACCACCCGTTCTACCAGTGGTCGGCAACCGGGAGCCGCACCCGGCGTCGGTTCGCGGCGGACGCCCCCTCGGCCGCCGCGACCCCACCCCGAGACGTTCGTGGAGCGCCCCTGCCAGCCGACCGCCGTCGGCCGGACGGAATCCCCCCTTCCGCACCGGCCGACGGTCTCCCAGAACCACCCGGACCACCGAGCGGGTGACGTCCCGAAGTCCCGCTCACTGAACGTCCTTGACGCGACCTCACGACCACCGCAGTCTCGGAGGGGTGAACCGAGCCCAGCTCCTGACCCGACGCCGCCACGTGGACCTCGCGCGCACGTGCTCCTGCCGCTGTCCGTAGCCCAGGACCACGCCGGAGTCCCGTTGCCCAGCAAGGAGCCCTCATGTCCGCACTCATCGGCACGCTGGTGGGCAACCCCCGCCCGGCCTCCAGGACCCTCAACGCCGCGCTGGCGCTGCGCGCCGCGCTCCGCCAGGTCGTCCCCGCCACCGGGGACGGCGCCGTCGTCGACGCGGCGGAGCTGGCCCAGGACGTCTTCACCCCCGGCTCCACGAGCGTCAAGGACGCCCTGGCCTCGCTGGAGCGGTCGAACGTCCTCGTGGTCGCCTCGCCGACCTACAAGGCCGCCTACACCGGCCTGCTGAAGGCGGTGCTGGACCAGGCCCCCGGCGGCTGGCTCAGGGGCAGGATCGCCATCCCGCTCCAGGTGGCCGCGTCGGACAAGCACGCGCTGGCCGCGGAACTGCACCTGCGCCCGGTCCTGGTCGAGCTGGGCGCCCACGTCCCCGGTCCCGCGGTCTTCCTCAACGAGTCGGTGCTGGCGGACCACGAGGCCCTCGTCGCGACCCTCGCGCAGCACCTGGTGGACACCGGAACGGCCGCCGTCGTGACGGCGGCGCTGGCGGGAGGGACCTCCGGATGAGCGTCGTACCCCGGCAGTCGAAGAGGGACCTCGCGGACGAGCTCAAGGGCGCCCTGCGCGACCACCCGCAGGCGGTCACCATCGTCACCGCCCAGGGCCCGGACGGGCCGGTGGGCGTCACCGTCAGCTCGTTCACCTCGGCCAGCATGAACCCGCCGCTGATCGTCGTCTGGATCGGCGACGGCGCCTCGGCGTGGCCGGTGCTCCGCACGGCGCCGCTGTTCGCCGTGCACCTGCTGCACGCGGGCCAGAGCGCCCTGTCGGACCTGTTCGCCAGGACGGGTTCTGACCGCTTCGGCGACGGCACCAACTGGGAGTCCGACGTCGACGGCGTCCCGCACCTGCTGGACGCGCCGCTGCGGCTGCGCTGCCGCACGGCACGCCGGATCGCCGTCGGCGACCACGTCGCGCTGGTGGGCGAGCCCCTGGAGGTCCAGCACACCGGCGGAACCCCACCGCTGATCAGGTTCCAGGGGCGCTACACGTCCGTTGTCGGCCGCTCCTCCGGGGACGGCGGCTCGGCCGCCCGAGGCCGGCCTCGCGCGGACTAGGTCAGGCCACGCTCTCGGCGTCGCCCGAACCCTCCTCGGCGAGCAGCCGCAGCAGGGCTCGGGCGACGACGTCGTTCTGCCGGAAGCCCGGTGCGTTCGTGCCCGGCCTGGCGAACGCGGCGAACGCGCGGCCGGTCGTGAACGGGCCCAGCGCGAACCGCCTCGGGTGCGGCTCGCCGTTCCGCCCGATCAACCGGTTGTCCTCCGCGGCGACCCGCACCAGGCCCGTCGACCGGCCGTCCGACAGCCTCTCCTCCACGACGTCGCCCGCACCGCGCAACGCCCGCAGCACCGGGTCCGCGGTGCGCCCCAGGCCGTGGGTCGGCAGCCGGGCCTCGACCAGGCCGGTGGCCCGCACCACGTCGGGCACGCTCGCGCTGCCCGCCAGGAACACGCCGTCCGACGCGCGCACCCACACGTCCGCCCCGAGGAAGTTCACGATCCCGGCCCGCGACAGCGCGAGCAGCTCCTCCAGGCGGTCCGGCGGCGGCCCGCTGGCGAGGAAGCTGAAGAACCCGCTCCACCAGCCGTCCGCGTCGGCCAGCCGCGACGCCGGGGACAGCTTCGGCGAGTTCAGCACGCGGGGCAGCTGGCCGTAGACCGACAGCAGGGCCATGAACGCCCCCAGGTCCGCGCTGAACGCCGGATCGGACCTGCGGGCCACGTCCGCCTCGACGTAGGCGCGCAGGTGCTCCTGGAACTCCTCACCCGTCGCGAACGAGAGCCCCGCCAACGGCCGGTCCAGCCGCTCGAAGTCGATCCGGTCCTCCACGGCGGGCACCGACGACGACACCAGCTCCGCCATCTCCGGGCTGTACCAGGGCAGCTCGGCGAACGCCTCGGCGAACTCGCCCCACGACACGGACACCCGCTCGGGGTGCCCGGTGAACAGCTCGTGGAAGTACCCCCAGGCGATCTCCTTCGCCAGGAGCGGCCACACGTCCGCGCGGAAGTCGAACTCCTCCGGCGAGGCCAGCAGCGCGTCGACCACCCGCCCGTCGAAGAACACGGGCAGCGGCAGGGGGTCCCCGCGCAGCCGGTAGCCCGTCTTCGAGTGGTACGGCACCCCGCGCCGCGAGCCGACGTGGATCCGCGGCTCCCGCCCCGACGGCACGTACCGCAGGCCTTCGGCCGACTCCTCGAACCGCCCGCCGCGGCCCTGCGTGAGCAGCACCGCGAGATCGATGAACGCCAACCCGAACCCGCGCAGCACGACGTCCGCGCCGGGGAGGACCGAGGACAGGTCGCTGTCGGCGGAGTAGTCCGGGGGCAGGTAGGCCAGCCCGTGCGCGGAGGCGTAGTCGGCGAGTTCCCGCTCCTCGGCACCCATCTCGGCGTCCAGGTGGCCCAGCGTCAGCACCACCGCGTCCGCCACGAGCGGCGACGACCGGTCGGCGAGCCACACCCGCTGCCGCCCGTGCGGGGACCCGGTGATCCGCCGCACCACGGCCCGGTGCCGGTGCACGGTGATCCCCGGCGGCAGCGCCGCGACCGCGTCCTCGAAGAACCACCCGAGGTACGCGCTCTGCAACCGCCTGCTGGGGAACGTCGTGGGCTCCACCCGCCCCAGCTCGGCCAGGACGTCCTCGGGCAGGTCCACCCGCAGGTCACCGGACCGCACGAGCGAGGCCCACTCGGCCAGCGACGGTCCCGTGCGCACCGGCCCGTCGCACACCACGCTCGCGTCGGTGAACATCGTGACGTCCACGGCCATCGAGTTCATCCGCAGCAGCTCGGACTGCTCGTACCGCCAGACGCGGCCCGCTCCCGGCGGGTGCGGGTCGACCACGTGGACCTCCAGCGCCGCTCCGCCGAACAGCTCCGCCGCGTTCACGGCGATGCGCTCGACCAGCCCGGCCGCGCGCGGCCCGCCGCCGACCAGCACGAGCACCGACGGCGGTGCGCTCACAGGACCCTCGCCAGGAACTCGCGGGTGCGGGCGTGCCGCGGGGCGGTGAGCAGCTCGGACGGCGGCCCGGACTCGACCACCCTCCCCTCGTCCAGGAACACCACGGTGTCCGCGACCCGGCGGGCGAACTCCACCTCGTGCGTGACCACGACCATCGTCATGCCCGCCTCCGCGAGGTCCGCGACGACGGCCAGCACCTCGCCGACCAGCTCGGGGTCCAGCGCGCTGGTCGGCTCGTCGAACAGCATCAGCTTCGGCTCCATCGCCAACGCCCGCGCGATGGCGATCCGCTGCTGCTGGCCACCGGACAGCTGCCGGGGGTAGGAGCCCTCGCGGCCCGCGAGCCCGACCCGCGCGATCAGCTCCTCGCCCAGCGCCACGGCGGCGGCGCGGGAGAGGCCGCGCACGCCGATCGGTGCCTCGACCACGTTCTCCAGCACCGTCAGGTGCGGGAACAGGTTGAAGTTCTGGAACACCATGCCGATCGAGGCCCGCTGCCGGGTGATCACCCGGTCCTTCAGCTCGTGCAGCCGCCCCCGGTGCCTGCGGTAGCCGATCAGCTCGCCGTCGACCTCGACCTCCCCCGCGTCGATCTTCTCCAGGTGGTTCACGCAGCGCAGCAGCGTGCTCTTGCCGGAGCCGGAGGGCCCGATCACGCAGGTGACCTCCCCCTGCCGCACCTCGAGGTCGACCCCGCGCAGCACCGGCGTGGTCCCGTAGCTCTTGTGCAGGCCGCTGATCCGCACGACCGTCGCGGCGCTCATCGCAGCCGTCCCCCCAGCCTCTGCCACGGCGTCGGCGGCAGCGCTCGCGCCGCGCCCCGCGCGTAGTGCCGCTCCACGTGGTACTGCGCCACGCTCAGCACGCTCGTCACCACGACGTACCAGGTGGTCGCCACCAGCAGCAGCGGGATGACGAGGTAGTTCCGGTTGTAGATCAGCTGCACGGAGAACAGCAGGTCCTGCACGGCGAGCACGCTCACGACCGACGTCCCCTTGAGCGTGCCGATCAGGGCGTTGCCCGCGGCGGGGATGATCGACCGCATCGCCTGCGGGAGCACGATCCGCCGCAGGATCCGGCCCCGGCCCATCCCGAGCGCCAGCGCGGCCTCGACCTGGCCCTGCTCCACCGAGATCACGCCGCCGCGCACGATCTCCGCGGCGTAGGCGGCCTCGTGCAGCGTCAGTCCGATGATGACGGCGGCCAGCGGCCCGATCAGGTTGGTGGAGCTGATGCTCACGAAGTCCGGTCCGAACGGGACACCGAGGGACAGCGTCGGGTACAGCGCGCCGATGTTGAACCAGAACAGCAGCTGCACCAGCATCGGCACGGATCGGAAGATCCAGACGTAGCCCCAGCTGACGGCGGCGAGCACCGGGTTGCCGGACAGCCGCGCCACGGCCAGGAGGGTGCCGAGGGCGAACCCGAGCACCAGCGTCAGGACGGTCAGCCACAGCGTGAGGCCGAGGCCGCGCAGCACCACCTCGGCGGTGAGGTACTCGGCGACGACGCCCCACTGGAAGGCGTCGTTGGTGATCACCGACCGCACGACGGCGGCCAGCACCACCAGCACCACGGCGGCGGAGATCCAGCGGCCGGGTCGGCGCAGCGGCACGACACCCGCCGCGGGGGCGGTCCTGGCCGTGGGTGGCGGCACGAGATCGGTGGAAACGCTCACAGAAGGTCTCCGGAAGGCGAGGGACAGCACGGGAAGGGGTGCCGCGTCCCTCAACGCCGCACCCGATGGTAGGCGCGCTCGACACCGGGAAGTCAAGGCATTCCGAGGGTTGGACACCTGCCCGCCCTCGTTGACGTACACCGGGAGCGCTGGTGCACTGGGGTCGTGGAAAGCCTGCGACTGGTCACCCGCGACCACATCGACCTCGGTCGCGTGTGGTCCGCTTCGTGTCCGCGCTGAGGCCCACCGCCGAGCGCGTCTCCCTCAACGCCTGATCTCGGCCGTTCCCCCGACCCGTTCCGGGTTCTCGCACGCCCGCACCGCCGCGGGCGCCCTTTCCGCACCACCACCGGGGAGTACGACGTGCCTGTGGAATTCCTGGGTATCGGTGGCACCAACGACGGCTCGGAGACGAGCCCGCGCACCGGTGCCTCCTTCGACAAGGACTACACGCTCCGCCTGGCCAGGGCCCACGAGGACAACGGCTGGGACCGCGTGCTGTTCGCCTACGGCTCCGGTTCGCCCGAGCCCGCTCAGGTCGCCGCGTTCGTGGCCACGAAGCTGGACAAGCTCCAGATCCTGTTGGCGCACCGGCCGAACGTGTCCTACCCGACGTTCGCCGCGAAGACGTTCGCCACGCTGGACCAGATCAGCGACGGCAGGCTGACCGTCCACTTCATCACCGGCGGCACCGACCACGAGCAGCGGCGCGAGGGCGACTACCTCACCAAGGACGAGCGCTACGACCGCACGCGCGAGTACATCGGCATCGTGAAGAAGGCGTGGACCTCGCGCGAGCCGTTCGACCACGAGGGCGCGCACTACCGGTTCGCCGACTTCGTCAGCGACACGTTCCCCGTGCAGCAGCCCAGGATCGGCGTCTCCTTCGGCGGTTCCTCCCCCGCGGCCTACCGCGCGGGCGGTGCCGAAGCGGACATCTACGCCCTGTGGGGCGAACCGCTCGCGCAGACCGCCGAGCAGATCGAGTCGGTCAAGCGGGCGGCGCGGGACGCGGGCCGCACGGACGTGCCCCGCATCCAGGTCGCCTTCCGCCCGATCCTCGGCGCGACCGAGGAACTGGCGTGGGAGAAGGCCTACCGCACGGTGGACGCCATCAAGGAGCGCACCAGGGGCGGCACGGCCGCGCTGACCCGGCGGCACCCGCTGAAGAACCCGGAGAACACCGGCTCGCAGCGGCTGCTGGCGCTGGCGGAGCGGGGTGAACGGTTCGACCGCGCCCTGTGGACGCCGACGGCGGCGGCGACCGGTGGCGCGGGCAACTCCAACGCGCTGGTCGGCACGCCGGAAACGGTGGCGCAGGCGCTGCTGGACTACTACGACCTCGGTGTGGACATCCTGTCCGCCCGCGGCTACCACATCCTGGACGACGCCATCGACTTCGGCCGGTACGTGATCCCGATCGTCCGCGAGGAGGTCGCCAAGCGCGACCGCGAGCGCGCGGCGGCGGAGGCCAGGGAGCCGGTGCGCGAGTCGATCTCGGTCGACGGATGACCGTCGAGCAGCTGGAGGTCCGCCGGGTCGATCCGGCGGACCCGCTCACCGGCCCGATGATGGCGGAGCTGACGCACGAGTACGTGACCCGCTACGGCGAGGGCGCGCACCAGGAGATGGCGCGCTACCCGGCGGAGGTGTTCCGCCCGCCGAACGGGAGCCTGTTGCTCCTGCTGGAGGACGGCGAGCCCATCGCGGGCGGGGCGTTCAAGCGGTACGACGCCGTCACCGCGGAGCTGAAGCGGATCTGGACCGGCTCGGCGCACCGCCGCCGCGGTCTCGGCCGCCGGGTCGTGGCCGCGCTGGAGGAGGAGGCGGTCGCCTTCGGCTACCGCGGGCTCTACCTCACGACCGGACCGCGGCAGCCGGAGGCCAAGGGCCTCTACCTCGCGCTCGGCTACACGCCGCTGTTCGACGTGTCGGCCGATCCGCTGACCATCGGGCCACTGCCCTTCGAGAAGTCCCTCACCTGATGGGGAAGGCACCTGTGCGCGCCAGACGGAACGAGCTCTACCCGCTGCTGCTCCTGACCTTCGCGATCTCGTTCGCCACGGCGGGCTGCGGGTCCGCGGGAGCGGGCAGCGGCTCGACGGGGTCCACGGCCCCGACGGCCGACGTGCTGGGCTCCGTGGTGAAGGACGACGCCATCGCCGCCCTGCTGCCCGAGGCCACCAGGCGGGCCGGGGTGGTCAAGTTCGCCTCGTCGGTCGGCAGCACCCCGCCGTCGGCCTTCTACGCCGAGGACAACAAGACCGTCCAGGGCGTCGACATCGAGGTCGCCGCCGCGGTCGGCACGGTGCTCGGCGTGCGGATCGACCGCGAGGTGGCGAGCTTCGAGGTCATCCTGCCCGCGCTGAGCAGCGGCAAGTACGAGGTCGGCACCGGCAACTTCGGCGTGACCGAGGCCAGGAAGAAGACCATCGACTTCGTCACCTACGTCAACGACGGCCAGGGCTTCGCCGTTCGCAGGGGCGACGACCGGGTCAAGGAGGTCAAGAGCCTCGACCAGCTGTGCGGGCTCAAGATCGGCACCGGGGCCGGGACCACGTTCGAGGCGACGCTGGAGCGCGAGAAGCACGTCTGCCCCGACGCCGGGAAGCCCGAGTACCAGGTGCTCAGCTTCTCCGACACGGCCGGGATCTACCTCGGCCTCCAGCAGCAGCACATCGACGTGATCATGAGCACGATCAACGGACTGCGGCACGCCGCGTCCGAACAGCCCGACCTGGTGTTCCTGAACGAATTCAAACGGCTCGACGTGGGATTCGCGTTCAAGAAGGGGTCACCACTCGCGCCCGCGTTCCAGAAGGCGGTGAACAAGCTCATCCAGGACGGCACCTACCAGCGAATCCTGGAGAAGTGGGGCACTCGCGATTCCGCGATCCCGGAATCGTTGATCAGTCCGCCGGAACGCTCTTGATCCGTTCGGAGCCGGGGCCGGGTCGTCCTCTCGGAGGAAGGCCCGGCCTACTTGGTTAGCAGCCTACCGACGAGTAGGCACACCCCTCCACCGAGTGACGCGCCTGAGGACGAAAATCGGGTGCTCAGGTTGGGGCGAGCGCGATCGATCAGTAAGCTCACTCGCGGCCAACACGCCATGACTGATTGTGCCGTGGGTGACACGGACCGGCTAACCTGCCAACCGATCGGTCCGAAACCCGAACGAGTGAAATAGGAGCGTCCGTGCACAGCGCCCCACGGTGCGGTAGCCACGATGTGCTCTTCTCCCGTTCCCGGAGAACGACTCCCGACCATTCCCCGAATGGTTCACAGGCCTGAACCGCGATGGTCGACCACTCGGGGACGACCCCCGAACCACGAGCGACGCTCGACGAGTTCCCCCTCGTCCGGGAGGACTTCGCGCACCGCTGGACCTCGCTGATCAGCAGCACGGTGATGTCCAACGTCCCGCGCGCGGAACTCGAACAGGTGCTGGCCTCGCTGACCACGCAGGTCCTCCGGGCGGTCAGCGCCGACCCGCCCGTGGCCGAGCTGGGCCGCCGGATCGGCCGCGAGATGGTCGAGCACGACTTCATCTCCTCGGAGACGCTGGAGCGGTCGATCGCCTTCATCGGCGAATCGCTGATCCCGCACTTCCACCTGCCGCCGACGTGGACCGGCAGGCTCGTGCGGGTGCTGGGGTCGCTGGCCGCCGGGTACAGCGACGCGCTGCGCGACCGCACCCTCGACCAGCAGGAGCTGAGCAAGACCGCCGCCGTCATCGCCACCCGCAGGGCCGAGGAGGCCAGGCACGACAGCGAGACGAAGTTCCGGGCGGTGTTCAACTCCTCGGCCATCGGCATCGCCGTGATCGGCGTCGACGACCGGATGCTCGACTTCAACGAGGCGCTGCTGGCCCTGCTGCACTACGACGAGGACGCGCTGCGCTCGGTGCGCGCCAGCTCGCTGCTGCACCCGGACGAGCGGGACGCGATGACCGTCGCGATGGAGCGGCTCGCCGCCGGTGAGCTGGAGCACTTCCGCGGCGAGCGGCGGCTGCTGCGCGAGGACGGCGAGGTCGTCGAGACGCTCCTCGCGCTGTCCCTGGTGCGCACGCCCGCCGGTGAGCCCGCGTACTTCGTGTCGATGATCGAGAACATGAACGAGCTGCGGGCGCTCCAGTCGCAACTCGTGCGGCAGAGCCTGCACGACGTGCAGACCGGCCTGGCGAACCGCCAGCAGTACCTCGGCTGGCTGGAGAACGCGGCGGGCACGCAGGGCCCGACCAACCTCGTGCTGGCGCACTTCGACATCGACGGGTTCCGCGTCGTCAACGACGCGTTCGGCCACGACGTCGGCAACCGGATCCTGGTGGACTTCGCGAACCACCTGCGCGCGGTGTTCGACGGCGTCGGGCGGATCGCGCGGATCGGACCGGACGAGTTCGGCGTGCTGGTCCGGGACCCCGAGGACACGCCGTCGGTGATCGCGCTGGTCGAGGAGGCCCTCGACCTGCTCACCGAACCCGTCTACATCGACCACCACGGCATCGGCGTCACGGCCAGCGTCGGCGTCGTCGCCCGCCGGTCCCGCGGGGCGGACGCCTCGGAGCTGCTGCGGTGCGCGGACATCACCGTCGGCTGGGCGAAGGCCGACGGCAAGGCCCAGTGGGCGCTCTACGACCGGGAGCGCGACCTGCGCGACCGCGACCGGTGCGTGCTGGCCGCGTCCATCCCCGGCGGCCTGGAGCTGGGCGAGTTCCACGTCGACTACCAGCCGGTGCGCTCGCTGGAGGACGGCTCGCTGGTCGCCGTCGAGGCGAAGCTGCGCTGGGACCACCCGGAGCGCGGCGTGCTGGACCCCGAGCAGTTCCTGCCGCTCACCGCCAGCACCGGCATGGTGCTGCGGCTGAGCCGCTGGGCCATGGCCCGCGCCTGCGAGGACGCCGGGGCCTGGTTCGCCGAGTTCGGCGCCGCGGCGCCCGTGCTGAGCATGGACCTGATCTCCCGGCACTGCCAGGAACCCGAACTCGTCGCCGAGATCGGCCAGCTGCTCCAGCGCACGGGGCTGCCCCCGCACCTGCTCCGGTTCGAGCTGCACGAGTCGCTGCCCGCCATCATCACCGAGGACCAGGCCGACGAGCTGGACATCCTCGCGGAGCGGGGGGTGCGGCTCGTGCTCGACCAACTGGCGGGCGGCATCGTCTCCCGCGAACGCGTCCGGCAGATCCCGTTGCACGGCTTGAAGTTCGCGGGCGCCATCGTGCACGGGCTGGCCGAGGGCGCGAACCTGATCGACGAGAGCGCGGCGGTGGCGCTGATGAAGTGGGCCGCCGTCCTGCGCGTGCCGCTGATGGCGGACGACGTGCGCACCGAGACCGAGGCCACCCGCCTCACCGAACTGGGCATCTCCTGCGCCCAGGGCCCGTTCTTCGGCGCGCCGGTGTCGGCGGACGACATCAGGGCGCTGCTCGGGGAACGCTGAGCCGGGCGCCGACTTCTCTTGGCAAGTCCACCGGGTTCCCTCAGGTTCCTCACAACCGCGGGCCCGACAGTGGAGCCATGACCGAAACGCGACAGGATTTCCCCGCCATGAGCGGGTCGTTGGACGACGGGGCCGCCGTGCCGGGGTTCTGGCGCCGCACCTCCACCAAGCTGACCGCCGCGGCGTTCGCCGCCGCCGTGGTCGCCGGGACCGCGGGCGGGCTCATCGGTGCCGCCGCCGTCCCGACCGCGGTGAACGCGTCGGTGACCAGTTCCACCATCGCGAAGACCTCCACCGGCACGTCCACCGAGGACGTGAGCGCCATCGCCGCGTCCGCGCTGCCGAGCGTGGTGCAGGTGACCGTGTCGGCCGCGCAGGGCAGCGGGATCGGCTCCGGTGTCGTGCTCAGCGCGGACGGGCGGATCCTGACCAACAACCACGTGGTCTCCGGGGCGCAGCAGGTCTCCGTGACCACCAACGACGGCGAGGAGTACGCGGCCACCGTCGTCGGGGCCGACCCGAGCAGCGACCTCGCCGTGCTGAAGCTGACCGGCGCGAGCGGCCTGACGCCCGCCACGTTCGCGGACTCGTCCACGGTCGAGGTCGGTGACCAGGTCGTGGCGATCGGCTCCCCCGAAGGACTCCAGGGCACGGTGACGTCCGGGATCGTCAGCGCGCTGGACCGCACGGTGACCATCGCGGGCGAGACCCGCGGGTCCGCAGGCACGAGCTACCAGGCGATCCAGACCGACGCGTCGATCAACCCCGGCAACTCCGGCGGGCCGCTGCTGAACTCGGCGGGCCAGGTGATCGGGATCAACTCGGCGATCTACTCGCCCGCGACCGGCGCCGATCAGGCCGGGAGCGTCGGGATCGGCTTCTCCATCCCGTCCAACCAGGCCACGCAGATCGCGAACCAGCTCACGGCCTCGGCGAACTGATCCCCTTCAGGACGGACACGCGCACGCGTTCCGGGAAGGGCCCCACCGGGACCGGCGGATCCGCTCCTCGACGAGCGCCCTCCGGTCCCCCGTCGGCGGCCGGTCCAGCGGCAGCGCCGAGAGGACGCCGCCGATCACGTGCTCCAGGTCACCACCGCGGTACCGCCCGGCCGGAGGTCCACCGACCGGAACAGCCGCTCGTGGTCCCTCCGGTGCAGCGCCTGCCCGACGGTGACGGCCCAGGGGCCACCAGGTCGTCGAACACCGCCGCCGGTACCGCGCGTGGAAGTCGGCCGCCTCGCCCGCGAACCCGGGGTCCACGGCGTTCACCACGCCCCGAGGAGCCCGCCCCTCACAGGGCTCCCGCTCTCAGCGGAGCACGCGGCGCCGGGGACCCGTCGCGCGGGAGGTGGGGGCACCACCCGCGCGACGAGCCGTTCACGCCCAGTCGGGGCGCAGCGGCATCCCGGACGCGGTGCCGTCGAGCTTCACGCCGAGCACCTGGTGGAGCTGGATGTTGTTGCGGTCGAAGCCCAACCTGCTCGCCG
>NZ_DBNGPQ010000079.1:0-27717 GCF_057122925.1 Umezawaea sp.
GGGAGACGCGCTGGTGAACCGCTTCCAATTCTTCGCAGACCACCAACGCCGCCACGGCGTCAAGCGGTTGTGCCAGGTCATCGGGATCGCCCGATCCCTTTACTACCACTGGAAAGCCACCGCGCCCGACCGAGTCACCCGCGCAGCCGCAGACGCCCGCCTGGCGGCAGGTATCCGCGTCGTCCACCGCGAGTCGACTGCACCTACAGCGTCCCGCGGATCACCGCCGAACTGCGCGACGCCGGACACGTGGTCAACCACAAGCGTGTCGCGCGGGTCATGCGCGGGATTGGCTTGGCCGGGTTGCGGCTGCGCAGTCGACACCGCACCACCACCGCAGACCCCGCGACGGTCAAGGCGCCGGACCTGCTCGGCCGGGACTTCACCGCGCAGGCGCCCAACACCCGCTACGTTGGTGACATCACGTATCTGCCGATCGCCGACGGCACCTTCGCCTATCTCGCGATCGTGATGGACCTGTGTTCACGCCGTCTGGTCGGCTGGGCGATCGCCGATCACATGCGCACCGAACCGGTCCTCGACGCTTTGGTCGCCGCGCAGCGCACCAGGGGCAGCCTGGCCGGAGCGGTGTTCCACAGCGACCAAGGGCCCAATACGGCTCCCGAGCGTTCGCCGACGCCTGCCAGGCCTCCGGGGTGATCCGGCCCATGGGCGCGGTCGGCAGCTCGGCCGGCAACGCCGCCGCCGAAAGCCTCAACACCTCCTTCAAGTGCGAAACCCTCCAAGGCGCCCGGACTTGTGGCAGCAAGGGAATCACGGCTGGCCGCGTTCGGCTGGCTGCACCGCTATAACATCCGACACCGTCATTGCCAACTAGGGCGGATGTCCCCGATCGATTACGAGAACAGCCTCACTTCGACACCGGCTACGCTCACCCCAGCCGCATAAACCCGTGTCCAACATCGGGGGTAAGGCCCAACGGCGTGACATCGTTTCTCCGGCTACGCACACTGCTCACCGCCTGAGCCGAGACGGTGCCAGTCCTTCAGAACCGCCGCTTACATGCTGTTCGCGGTCAGCACGACAGCTATTCCTCCTTCTCCAGCAACACTCCTGGGCTTCCGACACCGCACCACCGGAGACGGCCACGTTGCAGGGACACAGCCATGCAGACCCTGGCGACCGCAGCTCCTTGGCCTGCACCGGCGAAACCGCGGCATCTTGATCGGGAACCGTGAAACCGCGGGTCGTTGGTCGAGAGCAACGAGACAGTGTGTGGTGGAGGTCTGTCGGAGCCCTCTGTGGGACTCCGACAGACCTACCCCCGTGTCAGCGGCGCCAGAAAGCTGTGCGGCGCTGTGGAGTGGCGTCGGCGTTGGTGTCGGTTGACGTGAAGGCCTCCAGTACTCGTCTTGCCTCGGTCCAGAGGGTGTCCACGTCGCCACCTGCCAACAGGTCCGCTACCAGCCGGCGGAGCGGGTCGTAGGTCGGACCGGTCAAGCGGGCCAGTAGCGTGTCCAACCTGCTGGCCAGGTCTGCCAGCAGGTCCCGACGCTCGTAGTCGGGAAGACCCTCGGCGTCGCGCAGACGGGCCGCTTCCGTTGCCACGATCGCCCGCAGGTCGCCCAGACCGTCGTCCGGCAGGATCCGGAGCGACTCGGACTGGGTGCTACCGGCCAGAGGCGTTGCGGACCGCCGCTTCGGACTGGCGGACGCCGGGGGAGGAGGCGAACCAGCGGAAGCAGGACGAGGGGGCACCCCAGCGGGAGCCGGTGAGCGGGGCGGGCCGCCCGGTGCGTCGCCCGCGGACCTCGACCCGGACGGAGCGCCACCCGCGAACGGCACGGGCATCGACGGAGGCGGTGGCATCGAGAACGGCGGTGCCGGGGCCACCACCGGCGCACTCCCCATGCCTCGCAGCATCGTCTGCGGCGCACCGAACGACATGGTCTGGACCGGTGGTGCCGACTCCCAGCCCGCGGGCAGTTCGACCGGCTGCACCACGCGGTGCACGGTGCCGTCCGCCACGACCTCGGAATCGACCGCCACGAACGCGGTGAACCGGCACAGCACCCCGAACTTCAGCGAGGTCGCCACGATCGTCGACTCCAGCCCGGAGTTCCCCGCCACGTACGCGTCCTCCATGCGCCGCAACGCCGACCGCGCCCACTGGGCCGTGATGGCGGGCTCGTCCCGCAGCCCCACCGGCACCACCGCGTCCCACGCACGGTCGTCCCGCGTACGGCCGTGCACGGTGAAGGAACCGGACGCCTCACCGCGGTAGCGACCGGACACGACCAACGGCACACCGGGGTAGATCGCCGTCGGCCGGGCCGACTCCTCCACGAACGACACCCCGTCCGCGGACACCACGACATCGGTGACGACGGGCGCGGCGATCCGCCGCTGGATGTGCTCCATGGCGTCGTCCAGCCTGTCCTCGCTCTCCACCAGCTCGCACCGCCCGGCGCCGGTCGCCGCGAGCCTGCCCAGGAACCCCGCGTTGACGGCCGTGTCGATGCCGACGGCGTGCACCCTCGTCCGGCCGACGAGTGGTGCGATGTCGTGCAGGATCTGGTCCTCGTTGCCCACCTGCCCGTCCGTGACCAGCACGACCGTCCGGTCCCGGTCGCCGTCCGACCGGTCGAGCAGCCGCAGCCCGTCCCGGATCGGCGCCAGGAGTTCCGTGCCACCACGAGCCTGCACGCCCGCCAGGTGCTCCACGGCCCGGTACCGGTTGCGGTCCGTCGCCGCGACCAGACCCGCGCCCAGGTCGGCAGGGTGGCCGACCTCGTGGTCGAACGTGACCACGGCGAACCGGTCGTCCGCCGTCAGCGTGTCCACGATCCGCGCCGCCGCCCGCCGTGCGGCGACCATCTTCCAGCCGTGCATGCTGCCCGACCGGTCGAGCAGCAGCACCACGTCCCTCGGCCGCACCGGCGCCACGGACTCCGGCGGCAGCACCGTCACCTGGTACGTGCCCTCGGCGCCGTCGGGCTGGTCCGGCACGCACACCGCCGCCGAGCCGTGCCCCTCGTACGCCAGGCGCAGCACGAAGTCGCGGTCGGCCCGCTCACCGGGCGACACCGTGATCAGGTTCCCCTCCTGGTTCACCACGTGCAGACTCGACCGGACCGCACCGAGTTCCAGCCCGGCCGGGTCGACCTCCACCCCGATCGACAGCCGCACCGGGTTGGGGAAACCGGGCAGCAGCACCGGGGGCGTGATCCGCGACGCGTCCGGCACCTGATCGGTGTCCTCCGCGTAGCCCTCGCCCACCGACTCGCCGGACAGGGGAGTACCGGGCACGTACCGCGGCGCGACCACGAGCGGGAACCGGAACGTCGCCGCGCCGTCCTCGAACACCAGCGGCCCCACCATCGTCAGCGCGACGCTGACCTGCTCGCCGGGCAGGATGTTCCCGACGCGCATCGTGAACACATCAGGTCTTTCCTCCTCCGCGATCGACGCCCGCTTCCCCGCCGCGATGGCCTCGTCGTACTGCTGCCTGGCCGCTCCCCGCTCCTGGAGTTCGGCCTCCACGACCCGCTCGTCGGCGGTCATCGTCATCCCCGTGACGGCCGCGCGGTCGGGTAGCGGGAACACGTACGTGGCCTCGAGCGCGGTGTCGTGCGGGTTGACGAAGTCCGTCGTCAGCACCACCCTCCCCACCAGGCCGGTGACCGAGGCCCGCACGTCGATCCGCTGCAGGGGCAGGTTCCCGCGCTCGGTGCGCAGCGTGCCGACTCCGCCCTCTCCCGTGACGCGGCCGATCCGGTCGAGTTCGGGCACGTCCATCGGAGTGATCGAGAAGGTCATGACGAGTCCCTTTCGTCGGTGAGGCCACGGGAGGAGAGCAGATCGAGCAGGGGTTGGGCCGCGGAGGCGATGGCGGTCCGGTCAGCGGGGGAGGGGATGCCGGGCACCAGCACCACCACCCCGCCGGGCAGCACCACGCCGGTGAGCGCGGCGGGCGGTGTGTCGGGCGGAGCGTCGGACACCACGACCGTCGGGACGGAACGCCCGACGTCCCACCCCCGAGCGGAGTTCGATGGCGGGGTCGTCCAGAACCGGGGTCTCGTCGACTCCCCGAGGGGCAGCTCACCCCCCGCCAGCAGCCCCTCGGGGACACGCGCGACAGCCGCCAACCGGTCGTCGGTGGCCCCCGCGAGTTCGGACTGGATCTCGGCGAGCGTGCGCCCGTCCGCCTGGAGCCTCTTCACCGCGACGAGTTGCAGCAGGTGGCGGGTTTCGTAGAGCGCGGTCCGCCCCCGCATCGCGGACGGCCGATCCACCAGGCCGGTGGTCGCGTACCAGCGGACGGCACGCCGATCGGGCACGTCGCGGACCCGCCCGTTGGGCGCGCCGGGGTATTCCGCGGCCAGCGCCGCGCCCACCCTCTCCACCAGCTCGTCGATCGTCCACATGGGGTAATGGTGACACTGCAATGGTGACAGTGTCAATGTCAGACGTGTCGCCCGCCAGGGTGAGTTGACGGGCGCGATGTGCCGATACGAGTCATCCGCCGGGTGACCGAGGGGTCACCCGGCGGGCTTCACCGGCCTTCGACGCCGAGTTGCCGAGCGCGGCGGCGCGGTCGAACGCCGCTCCATCCGACTCGAGCGGTTCCGTGGTCTGCCGCGCGGAGGACCTGCTGACGGCGGAGGTCGCCACCGCCGCGATCGTGCTCTGGCTCCTGGTCTCCTCGCAGGGCCCCGGCTAGTCCTGGTCGGGGTCGACCGTCACCACGTGCGCGCCGCGCTTCGTGAACTCGGCGACCAGACCGGGGTCGGCGCGGTTGTCGGTGACCAGGGTCCAGCGGGACGGCAGGCGGACCCACGAGTGGAACGGGCTGCGGCCGAGCTTGTCCGAGTGCGCCAGCACGTAGACCTCCGCCGCGCGGCGGATCATCAGCTCCTTCAGCCTGGTCTGTTGCAGGTCCGCCTCGCACAGGCCGTTCTCCGGCGTCACGCCGTCCGCGCCGAGGTAGACGCGGTCGAACGTCATGCGTTCCAGCGCGGCCTCGGTGAGCGGGCCGACGAAGCCCTGGCTGAGGTGCCGCAGGGTGCCGCCGAGGCACTCCACGTGCACCGACTCGGAGCCCGCCAGCTCGTGCAGCGCCGTCAGGCCGGTGGTGGCCACGGTGAGCTGAGGCACGGTGCGCACCTCGTGCGCCAGCGCGCCGACGGTCGTGCCCGCGTCCAGCAGGATCGTCTCACCGGACTTGACCTCCGAGGCCGCCCACCTGGCGATGGCGACCTTCTCGACGAACCCCTCCAGCGTCCGCTGCCGCACCGACAGCTCCGGGTGCGCGAGCAGGGCCATCGCGCCGCCGTAGGTGCGCGCCACCCTGCCCTCGTCGGTCAGCCGCGCCAGGTCGCGGCGGATCGTCGACGCCGTGACGTCGAACGTGAAGGCGAGTTCCTCGACGCTGGCAAGACCCGTCGTGGTCGCCATCCGGACGATCTCGTCGCGACGGTCTCCCGTCCGCATCCCCGCCATGCGCTGCCTCCGGTGCTGTCGTGGTCCGCGCAGAATATCGTCAGACGGCCACCGGGCTGGGTGACATGCGGGCGGCCTGGTGCAGAGCCTCGATCATGCTGCGGATGTCCGCCACGCCCTTGCCCGCGATGTCGAACGCGGTGCCGTGGTCGACCGACGTGCGGATCACCGGCAGGCCGACGGTGATGTTGACGCCCGCCTCGATGCCGAGCACCTTCACCGGCCCGTGGCCCTGGTCGTGGTACATCGCGACGATGAGGTCGTAGTCGCCGCGCCCCGCCAGGAAGAACGCGGTGTCGGCGGGCAGCGGGCCGCGGGCGTCGATCCCCGAGGCCTGGAGCACCTCGATGGCGGGGGTGATCTTCTCGGCCTCCTCGCCCTGGCCGAACAGGCCGTTCTCGCCCGCGTGCGGGTTGATCGCGCACACGCCGATCCTGGGCTCCGGGACACCCGCGCGGACCAGCGCCTCGTGGCCGCGCCGGACGGTGCGCTCGACGAGACCGGGCTCGATCTTGCGGATGGCGTCCACCAGCCCGATGTGCGTGGTCACGTGGATGACCTTGACCCTCGGTGTCGACAGCATCATCGACACCTCCTCGGTCCCGGTCAGGTGCGCCAGCAGCTCGGTGTGGCCGGGGTACACGTGGCCGCCCGCGTGCAGCGCCTCCTTGTTCAGCGGCGCGGTGCAGATGCCCTGCACCTTCCCGGACATGGCCAGCTCGGACGCCACCCGGATGTAGTGGAACGCCGCGTCTCCCGCGGTCGCGGACAGCTCACCCCACCGGAGGTCGGCGGGCAGCAGGCCGAGGTCGATCACGTTGACCCGGCCGGGGACGAACTCGGCGTCCTCGACGGACTCCACGGCCACGACGTCGGCGGTCACGCCCAGCGCCTCGGCGCCCAGCCGCAGGCGGGCGGCGTCGCCGACCACCACCGGGCGGCACTCGGCGGCCAAGCCCTCGTCGAGCAGCGCGCCCACGACGACCTCGGGGCCGATGCCCGCGCCGTCGCCCATCGTGACGGCGATGTACGGGCGGGTGTCGGGACTGGTGGTGCTCACGTGGCTGCCTCCGTGGCGTTCGTGGTCGGACCGCAGCGCGGCCGCGATCGCGGTGAGTGAGTCGGGCGCGCCGAAGCTGCCCGGTCTGGTGACGACGCGGCGGCCGTCGGACGTGGTGCTCAGGACGGCGCCGTGGTGCCCGGCGAGGGCGCCGTGGACGGTGAGGCGGGTGACGCCGAGCCGGTCGAGCACGGCGCGGGCGGTCTCGCCGCCGGTGAGGACGAGGTCGGCGGTGCCCGCGGCGTCGGCGGCCGCGTCGGCGAGCGCGGCCACGACTCCGCCGGGCACGACCTCCGCGGGTGCGGTCAGGACGGTGAGCCACTCGGGTCGGCCCGCCGCCCGCAGGTGGTCGACCTGCGCCGAGGCCGCCGCCGTGCCGACGACGACCAGCACGGCCGAACCGGGCTCGGGCACGACGGTGGACGGGCCGGAGCCGAGTGCCTCGGCGAGTCCGGCCGACCCGACCAGCACCGCCCCCACCTCCGAGCCCGCCGCGGCGACCAGGGACAGGTCGGTGTCGGCCTCCGCGTCGCACACGGCGACGGCCCCGCTCGCGCGGATCGCGCGCAGCCGCGCGGCGAGACCGGGACCGCGGACATCGGCCAACGGCACCAGGGTCACGGGCAGCGGCGCGAGGAGTTCGGCGATCGAGCGCGGTGGCGGCACCGGTTCCACCCGCCACGCGTCCGTGTCGTGCAGGGGCACGCCGTCCAGGTGCACGACGCCGCCGAGCACCGCGCGGCCGAGCCGGGGGAGCGCGGGGCACACGACGGCGAACCCGCCCGCCCCGCGCACGGCGGCGGCCACGTGCCCGCGCAACTGCGAGTCGACCTTCACGAACACCTGCCGGGACGCCCCCAGCGCGGCGATGGCCCGCGCGGTCCCCGACTCGGCCTCGGTGGCGGGTCCCGACCGCGTGTCGAGGTCCACGACGATCACGTCACCGTCATCGGGAGGCAACACCGGGCCGATCCCCAGCAGCACCAGGTTGCGCGTTGTGCGCACACCGATCGCGGCGGCCACTTCGGCGGATCCGGACAGATCATCAGCAATAACGAGGATCTTTGTCATGTTCGCCCCACCTCCTCCGGTTGAAGGATTGCACAGAACGCGCCAAAATGACCAGAGCGCTTGCGCGAAACGTGCAGGCCGTGTCAGTGTGGCTCGGGTAACACCGGTGTCCCCGGCCGTGCAGGGCCGCAGCGCCGAATCCCCCGAGCACTGTGAGAGGTCGACGATGACCCGATCCGGAAGCGGCCCGGAGCTCTCCCGCCGCACCCTGTTGAGGTGGGGTGCGATAGCCGGAGCAGGCGTCACGCTGGGTCCGCTGCTGACCGCGTGCGCCGGTCCGACCGGGACCCCCGGCCCCGGCACGCTGACCCTCGCGCTCAACCGCTCGCTGGTCAGCCTGGACAACAAGCTGAACCAGTTCGACGCGGCCGTCACCGTCCAGCGCGGTGTGCGCCAGGCGCTGACCAGGGTCGGCCAGGACCTGAAGCCCCAGCTCGTGCTGGCCGACCGGTTCGAGCTGACGGCACCCACCCAGTGGACGGTGCACCTGCGCGACGGCGTGCGCTACTCGGACGGCTCGCCCGTCACGATCGAGGACGTCAGCACCGCGCTGAAGATGTACCAGCAGGTGAACGGGTCGTTCATCGCGGGCTTCTTCTCCGAGTTCCCCACGGTCGTGCCGGTCGACGACGCCACCTTCCTGCTCCAGACCGAGCGCCCCATCCCGGTGCTGGACTACCTGATGGCGAACATCCTGGTCACGCCCTCGGCGAGCAACCGCCCGGAGGAGTTGCAGGACGGCATCGGCTCGGGCCCGTACGTGGTGCGCTCCGGCAACCGCGGCACCGGCAACTACTCCCTGTCGGTCAACGAGAACTACTGGGGTCCCAGGCCGAGCGTGCCGAACGTGCAGGTCCGGTTCGTGCCCGAGGAGTCGAGCCGGGTCGTGTCGCTGCGCAGCGGCGAGGTCGACGTGATCGACTCCATCACCCCGGACTCCGCCGACCAGCTCGCGGGCCTGCCGGGCGTGCAGATCACCCGCACCCCGAGCACCCGCGTCAACCAGCTGTTCTACAACTTCCGCAAGCCGCAGGGCCACCCGCTGGCCGACCCGAGGGTGCGTGAGGCGCTGACCTACGCCATCGACGGCCGGTCGCTGGTCCAGGACGTGCTCGTCGGCTCGGTCACCCAGGCCGACGGCGTCGTGCCGACCGGCCTGGAGGGCGCGGTCAAGACCGGCGAGTACGTGTACGACCCGAACCAGGCCAGGCAGCGGCTGGACGCGCTGGGCGTGCGCGACCTCGAACTGAAGATCATCTGGGAGAGCGGCGAGTTCGCCAGCGACACCTCGGTGATGGAGGCCGTGCTCCAGATGCTCGGCCAGGTCGGGGTGCGCGCCTCGCTCCAGCAGTTCGAGCCGGGCGGCGACATCCTGTCGTGGCGGCAGGGCAAGGCGGGAGACTGGGACGTGCTCGGCAACGGCTTCTCCAGCCCCACGGGCCTGGCCGTGAGCATCCTCCAGGGCATGTACGCGGGCACGCCCGAGAAGGAGCAGACCCGCGACACCTACCAGGGCTACGTGGTCCCGTCGATCGCCGCGCAGATCGCCGACGCCTCCGCCGAGCCCGACGCCGCCCGTCGCGCGCGGCTGCTCAGCGACGCGCAGAAGGCCGTGTGGGCGACCTGGCCGTGCCTCTGGGCGTTCGTGCCGAACGCCGTGCTCGCCAGCCGCAGCCGGGTCGGCGACATCTCGCTCGTCCCCACCAACTCCTACGACCTCGCGTCCGCGCGACTGGAGGGCTGACCGATGGCGCCCTACCTGTTCAAGCGCCTCGGCCAGAGCGTCCTCACGGTGTTCCTGACGATCTCCACCGTGTTCGTGCTGATCCGCATGGCCTCCGGCGACCCGGCCGCCGCGTACGCCGGTCCGCTCGCCACGACCGAGGACCTGGCGAAGATCCGCGCCGCCTTCGGCCTCGACCGGTCCGTGGTCGAGCAGTACCTGCTGTTCCTCAAGGGCATCCTGACCGGCGACCTCGGCACGAGCTACTCGTTCCGCTCGCCCGCGCTGGACGTGGTGCTCGACCGGCTGCCGTTCACCATCACCCTCGCGGTGGCCGCGATCCTGATCACCACCCTCGTGTCCGTCCCACTGGGCGTGTGGATGGCCCGCCGCGCCGACACGGGCCGCGAACTGGGCGCCAACGTCGTGACCATCGCCGGTCAGTCCATGCCGGACTTCTGGAGCGGCATCATGCTGCTCACGGTGTTCGCCGTGCTGATCCCGGTGCTCCCGGCGTCCGGCTTCGCCACGTGGGGCGGCCTGGTGCTGCCCGCCCTCACCGTCGCCATCCTCCAGATCGCGCTCATCTCGCGGCTGGTGCGCAGCGAGATGGCCAAGAACCTCACCGCCCCCTACCTCACCGTGGCCCGCTCGCGCGGGGTGTCGGAGCGGGCGCTGGTGTGGCGCTACGCCATGACCAACTCGTCGATCCCCGTCGTCACCGCGCTGGGCACGCGGTTCGCGTCCATGCTGAACGGCGTGGTCGTCGTGGAGGTCGTGTTCGCCTGGCCGGGGGTCGGCTCGCTGGTGGTCCGCGCGCTGGAGACGCGCGACTACCCGCTGATCCAGGCCACCGTCCTCGTCACGGCGGCGCTCGCCGTCACCGTCCAACTCCTGGTCGACCTCGCCTACCCGCTGCTCGACCCGCGGGTGCGCCTCGGGAAGAAGGTGTCCGCGTGAGCACCACACACCCCGGACCGGCCCGCGTGCAGCGGTCCGGACCCGGGCCCAGCGCCGTCACCCCGAAGCACCTCGCGCGGGCGAAGATCACCCGGCAGCGCCGGGGCTCGCGGCTCAAGCTGTGGGCCGGGCTGGTCTGCACGCTGGTCGTCGTCATCCCCGTGGCGCTGGCCCGCGTGCTGCCCCTGCCGGGGCCCGACCAGCAGGACCTCGCGAGCCGCCGCCTGGCGCCGTTCACCGACGGGCACCTGTTCGGCACCGACCAGCTCGGCCGCGACCTGCTGTCCCGCGTCCTGCACGGCGGCCAGGTGTCGCTGCTGGTCGGTCTGCTCGCGGTCGTGGTGTCCGGCCTGATCGGCATCGTGCTCGGCGCGGCGGCGGGCTACTTCGGCGGCTGGATCGACACGGTCGTGTCGCGGCTGCTGGAGGCCCAGCTGTCGTTGCCGCTGCTGATGATGCTGCTCCTGGTGGTGGCGCTGTTCGGACCGTCCATCCCGGTCATCACGTTCGTCATCGCCATCGCGCAGTGGCCCGAGGTGGCCAGGCTGACCCGGTCGCTCGTGCTGGTGGAGCGGGAGAAGCCGTACGTGGCCGCCGCCCGCGTGCTCGGGCTGCACCGCCTCGCGATCCTGCTGCGCCACGTGCTGCCGAACGTCGTGAAGCAGGCCAGCCTCGTGGTCCTGCTGCTGCTGGCGCAGGCCGTGCTGCTGGAGAGCGCGCTGTCCTACCTGGGCGCCGGTCCGCAGCGGCCGTTCGCCACCTGGGGTCGGATCATCTCCGACGGGCAGGACTACATCACCACCTCGTGGTGGATGGTCACGCTGCCCGGCCTCGTCATCGTCGCGCTCGTCGTGGGCGTGAACCTGCTGGGAGACGGCCTGCGCGACCGCGCACGCCGTCGGAAGGTGAGCACGTCGTGAGCGCCGCGCTGCTGGACGTCGTGGACCTCCAGGTCGAGCTGATCACCGCGGGCGGTGTCGTGCGCGCCGTGGACGGCGTCAGCTTCACCATCGGCGAGGGCGAGACCGTGACCGTGATCGGCGAGTCCGGCTCGGGCAAGTCGACCACCGCGATGGCCGTCCTCGGCCTGCTCCCGGACGACCTGGCCGTGCTGTCGGGCTCGGTGCGCTTCGGCGACACCGACGTCATCGCCGAGCCCGGTGCGCTGCGCGCCGTGCGCGGCCGGACCGTGTCGCTGATCCCGCAGGACCCGATGACCGCGCTCAGCCCGGTGCACACGATCGGGCGGCAGTTGGTCGAGGCCGTGCGCCTGCGCAGACCGGAACTCGCCAAGCGCGACGCCGAGGCGCGTGCCGTGGAACTGCTCGACCTGGTCCACGTGCCGCGCTCGACCGAGCAGCTCGGCCGGTACCCGCACCAGCTGTCCGGTGGGATGCTCCAGCGCGTGCTGATCGCCATCGCGCTGGCGGGGGAGCCCCGGCTGCTGGTGGCCGACGAGCCGACCAGCGCGCTGGACGTGACCGTGCAGGCCGGGATCCTCGGGCTGCTGCTGGAACTCCAGGAGAGCACCGGCATCGGCATCCTGATGATCACCCACGACCTGGGCGTCGCGCGGCTGGTGTCCGACCGCATCCACGTGATGCGCGACGGCCGGTTCGTCGAGTCCGGCGACGTGGAGGCGGTCGTCGACCACCCGAGCCACGAGTACACCCGCAAGCTGCTGTCCGCCGTGCCCGTGCTCGGGCCGTGGGACGAGGACGGCACCGCCGCCGGAGGAGACCGATGACCACACCGCTGCTCGACGTGCGCGACCTCGTGGTGGAGTACCACGTCCGCGGCGGCTCGTTCCGCGCGGTCGACACCGTCAGCTTCACCGTCCACAAGGGCCGGACGCTCGCCATCGTCGGCGAGTCCGGCTGCGGCAAGTCCACCATCGCCTGCGCGATCGTGCGGCTGCTCAAGCCCAGTTCCGGGCAGATCCTGCTGGACGGCACGGACATCGCCCCGCTGTCGGAACGGCGGATGCGCCCGCTGCGCTCGCGGGTGCAGATGGTGTTCCAGGACCCGTACGCCTCCCTGGACCCGCACCTGAGCGCGCAGGACATCGTCGCCGAACCGCTGCGGCTGCGCGGGGTCAGGTCCGCCGCCGAACGCCGCGCGACGGCCGCCGAGCTGATCGACCGGGTCGGCCTGCCGTCCAGCGCGCTGGAACGGCGGCCCGCCGAGTTCTCCGGCGGCCAGCGCCAGCGGATCGGCATCGCGCGGGCGCTGGCCAGCAGCCCCGAACTGCTGGTGTGCGACGAGGCGACCAGCGCGCTGGACGTGTCGGTGCAGGCGCAGGTGCTGGCGCTGCTGGAGGACCTCCAGCGTGACACCGGCCTGACGTGCATCGTCATCTCGCACAACCTGGGCGTGGTGCGGCAGATCAGCGCGGACGTCGTCGTGATGAGGGCGGGCCGGGTCGTCGAGTCCGGGCCGACCGCCGACGTGCTCGCCGCGCCGAAGGAGCCCTACACCCGTGCGCTGCGCCGGGCCGCGCTCGACCCCACCGCCATGACCGGCCGCAAGCCGCGCGCCTTCGTCACGGCCCGAGAGGAGATCCCCGCGTGAGCACGTTCGCCCTGTCCCGGCTGGTGCTGGGCACGATGACGTTCGGCGACACCGTCGACGCCGACGGCGCGCGCCGGATGCTGGACGCGGCGCTCGACGCCGGGATCACCGGTGTGGACACCGCTAACGGCTACGCGGGCGGCGCGTCGGAGGAGATCCTGCGTGACCTGCTGCCCGGTCGCCGCGACCGGATCGTGCTGGCCACCAAGGCGGGCATCCCGCACCCCGACGCCGGGGGAGACGGTCCGCTGTCGGCCGCCGGGCTGCGCAAGTCCCTCCGGGGCAGTCTGCGGCGGCTCGGCGTCGACCACGTCGACCTGTTCTACCTGCACCAGCCCGACCGCTCGACGCCCATCGCCGAGACCGTGTCCGAACTCGGCAAGCTGGTCGCCGAAGGGCTCGTCTCCGCGATCGGGGTGTCGAACTTCGCCGCGTGGCAGATCGCGGACCTCATCCGCGAGTGCGACGCGCAGGGAGTGCCCCGACCCGTCGCGGCGCAACAGCTCTACAACCTGCTCGCCCGCCGGGTCGAGGACGAGTACCTGGAGTTCGCCCGCGTCACCGGGCTGCTCACCGTCGTCTACAACCCGCTCGGCGGCGGTCTGCTGACCGGCAGGCACTCGTTCGCCGAGAAGCCGAGAGAGGGCAGGTTCGGCGACTCCCGGCTGGCCGCGATGTACACCGAGCGGTACTGGGACGACCGGTTGTTCGCCGCCGTCTCCGCGCTGTCGGACGTCGCCGCGGGCGCCGGGATCCCGTTGACCGAGCTGTCGCTGCGGTGGCTGCTCAGCCAGGCCGACGTGGGGTCGGTGCTGCTCGGCGGTTCCCGCGTCGAACACCTCGTCGCCAACGTGCACGCCGCTTCCGCCGGTCCGCTGGCCGCCGACGTGCTCGCCGCGTGCGACGAGGTCGGGGCCGCGCTGCGCGGTCCCATGCCCGCCTACAACCGCTGAAAACCCTGGAGGAGCTGGTATGTCCGCGAGCGAGTTCGCCCGCAAGATCCGCGCCCGTGAGCGGGCCGTCGGCTACTGGTGCGTCCTGGACGCCCCCGTGGCGACCGAGCGGGTCGCGAGGCTCGGCTACGACTACGTGTGCCTCGACGGCCAGCACGGGCTGCTCGGCTACTCGGGTCTGCTGGCCGGGCTGACCGCGATCGACGCGGGCGGCGCGTCCACCGGTCTGGTGCGGGTGGAGGCGAACGACCCCACGCCCATCGGCCGGGCGCTGGACGCGGGCGCGGGCGGGGTGATCGTGCCGCTGGTCGACACCGCCGCGGACGCCGCGGCCGCCGTGACCGCGGCGAAGTACGGCCCCGAGGGCAAGCGCTCCTACGGGCCGATGCGGTCCGCGCTGCGCATCGGCCCGACCCCGGCGGAGGCCAACGCCTCCACGGTGGTGCTGGTGATGATCGAGACCGCGCAGGGCCTGGCGAACGTCGAGGCGATCTGCGCGACCCCCGGCCTGGACGGCGTGTACGTCGGTCCGTCCGACCTCATGCTGGCCCTGGGCGGCGCGTTCCCCGGCGACCCCGCGCTGGCCGCGGAGTTCGAGGTGGCGCTGACCCGCGTCCGCGAGGCCGCCGCGGCGGCCGGGATCGCCGCGGGCATCCACACGATGGACGGCGCCTCCGCCGCCAAGCGGCTGGCCGAGGGGTACACGTTCGCGTCGATCTCCTCGGACCTGACCCACCTGGAGGAGTCCGCGGCCACGCACCTCGCCGCGTCGCTGGACGAGTCGTGAGCGTGCCGACCGTCGCGTTCGACGGGGTGCTGCGCCCCCGTGCCGACGACCCGGAGCGGCTGGACGCGATGCTGCCCGCCCCGGCCGTGCAGAACCACGCCGCGAACCTGGCCTCGCTCCCCGGCGGTGACCTGGGCTGCGTGTGGTTCGGCGGTACGCAGGAGGGTGTTCCGGACATCAGCGTCTGGTTCGCCCGGCTGCCCGTCGGCGCGGACACGTGGTCCACGCCCGTGCGGCTCTCGGACGACAGCACCCGGTCCGAGCAGAACCCTGTGCTGTTCGTCGCGCCCGGCGGTGCCGTGTGGCTGCTGTGGACCGCGCAGATCGCGGGCAACCAGGACACGTCCGAGGTGCGCCGCCGGATCTCGGCCGACGGCGGTCGCACGTGGGGTTCGACCTCGACGCTGATCCCCGCCAGCGACACCGGCGGTGTGTTCGTGCGGCAGCCGATCGTCGTGCTGGACTCCGGCCGGTGGCTGCTGCCGGTGTTCCACTGCGTGTCCGCACCGGGCCGCAAGTGGGTGGGGGACCGCGACACGAGCGCCGTGCTGATCTCCGACGACGCCGGGGAGACCTGGCGGGAGAGCGCCGTGCCGGACAGCACGGGTCGCGTGCACATGAACGTGGTGCCGCTGCCCGACGGCACGCTCGCCGCGTTCTACCGCAGCCGGTGGGCGGACTTCGTCTACCGCTCCACGTCGACCGACGACGGCGAGACGTGGACCGCGCCCCGAGCGGTGCCCGACCTGCCGAACAACAACTCGTCGGTCCAGGTCGTGCGGCTGGCCGACGACCGGCTCGCGGTGGTGTTCAACGACAGCAGCGCCCGCGACGCCACGGAGCGCAGGCTGTCGCTGTACGACGAGATCGACGACGACGGGCTGGCCGACGAGCAGGCCGCGCCGACCGAGGAGTTCGGGGCCGCGTTCTGGGGCGCTCCGCGCGCGCCGATGACGGTCGCGCTCTCGTCCGACGGCGGTCTCACCTGGCCGGTGCGGCGGAACCTGGAGGTCGGCGACGGCTACTGCCTGACCAACAACTCCCGCGACGGGCTCAACCGCGAGTTCTCCTACCCGACCGTCCAGCAGGCGGCCGACGGGGCACTGGACATCGCGTTCACGTACTTCCGGCAGACGATCGAGCACGTCCGCGTGCCCGTGGCGTGGGTCGGATGAGCCCGCACGCGCTGGTCACCGGTGTCAGCTCCGGTATCGGCCTCGCCACCGCGCGCAGGCTGCTGGCCGAGGGCTGGGCCGTGACCGGGCTCAGCCGGGGCGAGCCGCCGCTGCACCACGACCGGCTCACGTGGCGCGCGACCGACCTGGGTGACCTGTCCGCGCTGCGGTCCACCGTGCGGGAACTGTCCTCGGCGGACGCCGTGGTGCACGCGGCGGGGTTCCAGCGCTCCGCGCGGCTCGGGTCGCTGTCCACGGAGGACGGGGCGGGCATGTGGCGGGTGCACGTGGAGGCCGCCACCGTGCTGGTCGACGCCGCCGTCGACCGGATGCCGCGCGGCGGTCGGGTGGTGCTGATCGGCAGCCGCACGATGACGGGAGTGCCGGGCAAGAGCCAGTACGCCGCGACGAAGGCCGCGCTGGTGGGTCTGTCGCGGTCGTGGGCCGCGGAGCTGGTGGACCGGGCCATCACGGTCAACGTCGTGGCCCCCGGTCCGACCGACACCCCGATGCTGCGCGACCCCGGCCGGGCGGCCACGCCCGTCCGGCTGCCGCCGATGGGAGCGCTGATCGATCCGGCCGAGATCGCGGGGACGGTGCTGTTCCTGCTCGGGCCGGACGCCCGCAGCATCACCGGCCAGGCACTGGTGGTGTGCGCCGGGGCATCACTCGCGTGACTTGGCCGCGGTGCAGGGCTTGCGCAGGACGGAGCCGGACGTGCCGCCCAGCGACACCGACAGGACGAAGAAGCCGTGCTCGTCGGAGTGGGTCCTGCCCAGGTCGACCCTCAGCGCGCTTCCGCCGGTCCGGTTGGTGTTCACCACGACCGTGCCGCAGGTGAAGTCGCGGCGGAACAGGTTCTTGCCGATGGTCTGGTACGGGCCGGTCGGCTCGCCCAGGTCCCAGTTGTACTCGGGACGCGTCGGCGCGGGTTCGCCGTAGTTGTCCGTGCCGACCGTCTCCGCGATGGCGCTCTTGCCGCCCTTGACCAAGAAGTAGCTGGAGAGCGCGTACCGGAAGGCCCCGTTCTCGGAGGGGGAGAAGTGCGGCTGCACCCAGGTGATCTTGCCGCGGGCCTCGTTCGAGGCGATCTGCTCCGCCTGCCTCGCCCACCCGCCGTCGCCCGCGGCCAGCAGGTTCGTCCCGCTGAACGCGACCCACCACTCGTCGAACCCGCCGTCCAGGTGTTCGGTGTAGGCGTCCCAGAGACCGGGGTACAGGCGGGCGTTCGCCAGGTTCGCCACGGTGAGGATCCCCGCCGCGGCGAAGCGGGGGCGGAGGTTCGCGAACATCGACTTGTACGCCGTCTGGAACGCCAGGTCGGTCGGGTACGCCTTGGGGCACCTGCCCTCGTGGTAGGTGTCGCACCCGAACAGCGCGTTGTCCATCAGCACGCCGTCGAAGCCACCGGCTTTCGCGCTCGCGATGACGTTGTCGCCCCACCGGCGCTGGTATTCCCGGTTGCCCACGTCCATCTGCCAGTGCCCCGAGTAGCCGCCGTACTCGAACCGCTTCCCCTTCTTGTCGGTGAGGAACCATTCGGGGTTCGACTTCTCCGCTTCGCAGTAGCCGACCCCGGTGGGGATGGCCTTGTCGTCCGCTCCGTTGCGGCACGCATAACTCCGGGTCGACGACAGGTCCTTGTACACGAACACCTTGATGGCGGGATTCGCCTTCTTGAACTTCGCCGAGAGGTCGCCTTCCCACGCGTTGAGCACGACGTAGGACAGTTTCTTCGCCTGTTCGGCGATCGTGGTGTCGCTGATCGGGGAGCTGTCCATGTGCAGCCAGAACGACTGCGCCTTTCCGGGGGAGCTCGCGGGGACCGGTGGACTGGTCGGGCTCGGCGGGGTCGTGGGGGTGGTCGTCGGACTCGGCGGAGTTGTCGGGCTGGTCGGGCTCGGTGGGCTGGTCGGGGGTGTCGGGGTCACCACGGGGCTCGTCGGGGCCTCGGGGGCGATCGGGGCTTCGGGGACCGTGATCTCGGGAGTTGGGGGCTCCGGCGCCGTGACCTCCGGAGCGGGGGCCTCGGGCGCAGGTGCCTCCGGGGTCGGCGTGATCTCGGGGGCCGGAGCTTCCGGGGCCGGGGTCTCGGGGACAGGGGTCTCGGGACCAGGCGGAACCACCGGGCTCGTCGGAACGGCGGGGCTGGTCGGTGCGGCGGGACTCACCGGATCAGTGGGGTCTGCGTGAGCGGGAACTCCGATCGCGCTCGTCAGGACGAGTGCGGCTATCGCGGCTGTCATCCGGGACATCGGAACCCCTTCGGATCGGCGATCACGAGAAGCGCGCTGATCGGCGGATTCCCGACGGCCTTCCGAAACAAACGGATTACCGCCGCCGCCACTCGGGAGTGGGTGGTTCGCAGATGAAACCACACCGGTGCGGGAAAACTCGGAAATTGATGAAACGGTGTCCTCGATACTACCGGGAGTCGGGTTTTGTACCGTCGAGGACAAACTTGTGGTTGACGCCGACATGATCATCGGCGTTAACCATTACTTTGCGGGATTTTTTTGGAGCGCAATCACCTGGCGATGGTCGGTGCCGCTCTCGACCACCGTCGCCCGTCCAGTTCCCCCACCACGAACCGCGCGACGTCCGCGCGGGGCACCTGCCGGCCCGACGCGGGGGTCTCGCCGTCCAGCACGCGGTAGACGCCGGTCGGCTCGGTGTCCAGGAGCCGGGCCGGGCGGACGAACGTCCACTCCGGACCGCTCTCGCGCAGGACCGACTCCATGAGCCTCATGTCGTCGTACAGCTCCCTCGCGAGTGGACGGACGAGGTGGCGGTACCAGAACGAGAAGTTCGGGTCGTCGTCGCGGACGCCGCCCGAGGTGATGGCGATGACCCGGTCGACGTTCGCCGACACCAGCGCGCGGGCGCAGTCGGAGTACAGGCCGTGGGCACGCCTGCCCGCGGGTCCGACGGCGGAGACCACCACGTCGTGCCCGGCCACCGCGGCCCGCACGCTGTCCGGGTCGCGCACGTCGGCGCGCACGACGGCACCCCCGCCGGTGAACTCCGCCGGTGTGCGGACCGCCGAGGTCACGTCGTGGCCCGCGCGCACCGCTTCCGCGACGACGAGCCGACCGGTGCGGCCCGCGGCTCCCAGAACGACGACCTTCATGACCGAACTCCCGACCGGTGGTGGGGAAGCAGGGCGACGAGGAGGGCGCTGACCAGGCACATCGCCGTGACGACCAGCAGGCCCGGCACCAGGCCCCCGGCGAAGAACAGCGTGCCCAGCACGGCCACGCCGAGCGCGGTCGCGAGCTGCTGGACCGCGTTGAGCGCACCCGACGCGCTGCCCACCTCGTCGGGCGAGGCCACCGCCAGCACCGACTGGATCACCGTGCCGAACAGCAGACCCAGCCCGAGGCCCACGACCAGCGTCGGGACCGACAGCGCCCACGCGGGCAGGTCCGAGGACACGACGAGCGCCAGGCCGATCACCCCGGCCGCCTCCACGGCCAGGCCGAGGTGCAGCACCGACCGGCCGGGCCCGGCCTCCAGCCTGGGCGCGGCGATCGAGCTGAGCACGATCCCGACGGCCATCGGCGACAGGGCCAGTGCCGTTCCCAGCGCGGTGTGCCCGAGGACGAGCTGGAGGTGCAGCGAGAGCACCAGCGTCAGCCCGCCCGCCCCGGTGAAGAACGACACGGCGACGACCAGTCCGGTGACGAACGCCCGTTTGCGCAGCAGGCTCGGCACCAGGATGGGTGACCGGCTGGTGCGCTGGCGCCGTCCCAGCGCCAGGAACGCCACGACGCCGGCGGCCAGTTCGGCGAACGTCCACCAGGGCCGGCCCGCCTCGCGGCCCTGGATGAGCGGGTGCACCAGCAGCGCCGACCCCGCCGCGACCAGCACCGCGCCGACCGGGTCGATCCGCGCGGTCGTGTCGCCGCGGTCGGCGGGCATCCAGCGCAGCGCCCCGGCGACGACCAGCGCCCCGATCGGCAGGTTCACCAGGAAGACCAGCCGCCAGTCGAGGCCGCCGGGGTCGAGCGCGATGAGGCCGCCCGCGACGATCGGCCCGCCGATCGCGGCCAGCCCCATCACCGGCCCGAACAGCGAGAACGCCCTGGCGCGCTCGTGCTCCCCGAACACCGAGGCCAGCACCCCGAAGCCCTGCGGGATCATCAGCGCGCCGAACGCGCCCTGCGCCACCCGTGCCGCGACGAGCGCCTCGGGGGAGGTGGCGGCCGCGCACAGCGCGGAGGCGACGGTGAACCCGACGGCGCCGAGGACGAACAGCCGCTTGCGGCCCCAGTGGTCCCCGAGACGTCCGCCGACCACCAGCAGCACGCCGAACGCGAGCGTGTAGCCGGCCGTGAGCCACTGGAGCGTGGCGGCGCCGCCACCGAGTCCGGCGTGGACGGAGGGCGCGGCGACGGTCATCACCGTCGAGTCGAGCAGGTCCACGACCTCGGCGAGCAGCACGACGGCGAGCACCCGCCATCGCCACCGGTGTGCCGTGGTCGGGGGACTGGTTGTGGTCATCATCGGCTCCTGATTATTCACGAACGGTGTTCGCTAACGACTTTTCGAGAGGAACCCTGCACTAGCGAACAGTGTTCGTCAAGGTAGGATCGGCGCTGTGCCCGCCACCCCCCGCGCCCGTCCCGAGAAGTCGACGCTGAGCCTGGAGGCGATCGTGGCCACCACGCTCGACCTGGTCTCCGAGGTGGGGTACGAGGCGGTGAGCATGCGGCGCGTGGCCAAGGCGCTGGAGACCGGACCGGCGTCGCTCTACGTCTACGTCCAGGACCGCCGCGAACTCATGGCGCTCGCCCACGACCTGGCCATCGCGCGGGTCGTGCTCCCCGACGACTCCGACGGCGACTGGCGCGAACGCCTCGAGCTGCTGGTGGACCGCGTCGTCGTCGCGCTGAGCCGCCGCGGTGACATCGCGTCCGTCGGGCTGGTCGACGTCCCGACCGGTCCGCACACCCTCCGCGTGACCGAGGAGGTCCTGCGCCTGCTCCGGCTCGGCGGCATCGACGACGCCGCGTGCGCGTGGGCTGCCGACCTGCTCGCCCAGTACATCAGCTCGTCCGCGCTGGAGATCGCGGCGCGCCTGCGGGCCCAGCGCGAGCTGGAGCGCTCAGCCGGGTCGGAACGGGCCACCGAGGCCGCGATGACGGCCGCGTTCTCCGCGCGCCTGGACACCGTCTACCGATCCGTGTCCCCGGAGGAGCACCCGACGATCCACGCGCTCGCGCCCCTGCTGACCGGCGGAGGCGGCGACAGGGCGTCCTGGAAGCTGCGCGTGATCATCGACGGCCTGCTGGCGCAGCGCAGTCCTTGATTGCCTCGATCACTTCAGTGCAGGCCGAAACAAACGGTCCGGTGCGGCCGGTCGCGGCGCGACGGACCCTGTGGACTTCCTGAACGTCCGAAGGCGGAAGAGCGTTGTGACGTTTGGACTTCGGTCCGCGGTGGAAGATAGCGTCGTGAGAACGCACAGGAACGGCGCACGTCCGACCGGGACGATTCCGGCATGACGGACGTGGTGCAGCGGGGCAGGGGCAGGACCGGGCGTTTTCGACTGGTGGCCGCGGCGCTCGTGATCGGACTGCTGGTGGTGGAAGCCGTCGTGTTCGCGCCGACGATCGAGTCCGCGGTGGCGTCGCTCGCCGCCGTCGACGTGGCGTGGCTCACCGCGGCCGTCCTCGCGACGGCCGTGTCGATGGTCATGTTCGCCCTCACCCGGCGCAGGCTCCTCATGGCCGCGGGCGTCCACGCGTCGGTCGGCAGCTCGGTCGCCGCCGCACTCGTGGCGAACTCGCTGCACGCCACCCTGCCCGGCGGGGCAGCGTTCTCCACCGCCTACACGTTCCGCTGGATGCGCGGCGAGGGCGCGGGCAACGCCGTGGCGACCTGGTGCCTCGTCGCGGGTGGACTCGTGTCGACCGCGTCG
Organism: Umezawaea sp.; assembly: GCF_057122925.1. NCBI lineage: Bacteria > Bacillati > Actinomycetota > Actinomycetes > Pseudonocardiales > Pseudonocardiaceae > Umezawaea > Umezawaea sp. The sequence continues at coordinate 21,687 of NZ_DBNGPQ010000079.1, forward strand.
CTGGGCCTCGTCGGACTGACCGCCACGCTGTCGGTGGGCGGCAGTCCGAGTTGGACGAAGGTGGTGCTGAGCGCCGCCGGGCTGGTGGTGGTGACCGCCGTCGCCCGCGAACTCGTGCGCCACCCCCAGCCGCTCGTCACCGCCGCGCGCCGGGTGCTGCACGGGGTGAACCGGCTGCGACGCCGTCCCGCGGACACCGGCACCGCCGGGCTGGACGAGATGGTGGCGCAGCTCGGCACCGTGCGTCCCCGCGGCCGTGACTGGAGCGCCGCCACCGGGCTCGCGCTGCTCAACTGGGCGTTCGACGCGGCGTGCCTCGCCGCGTGCGCCGCGGCCCTCGGCGTGCACGGCCTGTCGCTCCCGCTGCTGCTCCTCGTGTACACGGCGGGCATGACCACCTCGGGTCTCTCGCCGCTGCCCGGTGGGCTGGGTGTGGTCGACGCCGCGCTCGTGCTCACGCTCGTCGCCGGTGGGATCCCGGCCGCGAAGGCGCTGCCGGTCGTCGTCCTGTACCGGCTGCTCAGCCTGGTCGGGGTCGTCGCGGCGGGGTGGCTGGTGTGCGCGACCCAGCAGTTCAGCCCCGCACGCGGCAGGCAGGCGCTGGAAGACAGGACAGGTATCGCCCGAATCCCGTCCGCGTGACGCGTCCTCGTCGGAGCCGGGCTCACCGACGATCGTCACCGGCTCCACCCCGCCGTACCTGCCGGAGGCCGTGCGGCGGCCTGGGCGAGTGGGAGCGGTGCGCGGTCGACACCGGCGGGCGGACCGCGGAGGGGACGACCGAGGACGTGCGGATGTGGTCGGCCGCGCACGCGCTCACCTGAGCGACGCGAGGAACCCCAGCAGCGCGCGGCGGTAGGGCTCCACCGTCGTCAGGTCCGCGTACTCGTCCGGCCCGTGCTGGCCGTCGCCGCCGACGCCGAAGATCACCGCGTCGACACCCCGCTGGGAGTAGAAGCGGGAGTCCGCCGCGCCGTGCTTGCGCAGCAGGTCGCCGGAGTACCCCTGGTCCCGTGCGGCTCGTTGGAGCGCGGGCACGTCCGGGTTCTCGGGGTCCGCGCGGTGCGGTGGCTCGACGTGGTCGACGGTCGCGGTGACGCCCGGTGGGCACAGCGCCGCGAGGTGGGCGGCGACCTCGTCAGGGGTGCGGCCGGTGAAGTCGCCGTCCTCCGGTGGGAAGCGGACGTCGAGCCACGCGGTCGCGTCGGCCGGGACCTGGTTCGTCGCCTGGTTGGTGGTGGCGATCCTGGCGACGGTCACGGTGGTGCGCCACGCCTCCTCCGTCGCGACGGGGTAGGCGGCGAGGACGGCCTCGACGGCGCGCCCCAGGCTGACGAGTGCGTTGTCACCGAGCCACTGGTAGGCGCTGTGCGCGGCCCGGCCGGTGGCGTGCAGGCGGACGCCCGCGATGCCCTTGGACTCCGCGACGACCCGCAGCCCGCTGTGTTCGCCGATCACCACGAAGGACGCGGTGACGCCCTGCTCCAGCTGGTGCAGGGTGCCGTCCCGGCCGCCCACCTCCTCGTCGGTCACGAGTTGCAGGCCGATCGGGAACGGCGCGGTCGCGGCCGTGTCGCGGAACACCTGCGCCTGGACGAGGGCGGAGAGCTTCATGTCCTGGGCGCCTCGGGCGATCAGGCGGTCGCCGTCGCGGCGCGGCACGAACTGCTCGTCCGCGCCGGGCACGACGTCCAGGTGGCCGTTGAGGACCACGCGGAAGTGCGGGCGGGACGGGCCCGCGTAGACCAGCGCACCGGGTTTGCCGTTCGACTCGAACCGCTCGACGGTGAAACCGGGGCCGACGACGTCCAGCACCAGGTCCAGCGCGCGGAGCAGGTCGTGGGGGCGGTCCGCCGTGGACCGCACGGCGAGCAGTTCTTCAGCCAGCGGGAGGAAGTCCATGCCCCTCATCGTCGCGGGTGAGCGCGAGTCCGCGCAGCAGCGGCAGGTAGACGTCGTCGACCAGTTCCACGATCGCGTCGTTCGTCATCGGGCCGCCGCTCAGCACGGCGTCGTTGCGCACCAGGTCGAACGGCAGACGCCCGGCGCGCGGCGACAGGGTGGTGGGCGGGATCTCGCCGCGTTCGGCGGCCCGGTCCACGATCGTCCGCACGACGTCGGCGACCGGCGCGCTGAGCAGCCGGTCGCGCAGCAGGTCGGCGACCTCCGGGTGGCGGAAGGCCTCGCTCATGACGCCCACGATCATCTCGTTCATCATCGCGTCGGCGCGGCGGGCGATCCTGGTGAACAGCACGAGGAGGTCGGTGCGGAGCGCGCCGGTGTCGGGCGGGAGGTGCTCCGCGGGCGCCTGGTTCCCCCACGCGGCGAACACGAGTTCGGCACGGTTGGACCAGCGGCGGTAGATCACCGGTTTGCTGGTCCTGGCGCGCGCGGCCACCGAGTCGATGGTGAACCGGGCGTACCCGACGTCCCTCAGCTCAGCCCAGGCGGCGTCGAGGATCGCCTGTTCGAGAGCGGTTCCCCGGCGGCGCGTCCTCGTCTCCGGCACGCTTCCCCTTAAACACTTTGCGTATCTTGTCGGCGTAGCCTACGTTACGCACCATTAGATACGGCAAGTTTCTTCCGTGGGGGCTTCGTTGCTGTACCGCCTGATGCTGACCTACCTGCGCCCGTACCGGCGCGAACTCTGGATCGTGCTGGTCCTCCAGCTCATCGGCACGATCGCGTCCCTGTACCTGCCCAGCCTCAACGCCGACATCATCGACTTCGGTGTCGCGAAGGGGGACGGCGGCTACATCGTGTCCACCGGGGGGTGGATGCTCGCGGTCACCCTCCTCCAGATCGCCTGCTCCGGCGCGGCCGTGTACTACGCGTCCCGCAGCGCCATGGGGTTCGGCAGGGACGTCCGAGCGGCGATCTTCCACCGCGTCGGCGAGTTCTCCGCCCGCGAGGTCGCCGGGTTCGGTCCGCCGTCGCTGATCACCCGCACCACGAACGACGTGCAGCAGGTGCAGCTCCTGGTGGTGCTGATGTGCACGATGCTCGTCACCGCGCCGATCATGTGCGTCGCGGGCATCGTCATGGCGCTCAACGAGGACGTCGGCCTGTCGTGGCTGCTGCTGGTGTGCGTTCCCGCGCTGCTGCTGGCCATCGGCGCGATCGTCCGGAACATGGTCCCGCAGTTCCGGGTGATGCAGACCCGGATCGACCGGGTGAACCGCGTGCTGCGGGAGCAGCTCTCGGGCATCCGGGTCGTGCGCGCGTTCGTGCGCGAGCCCGCTGAGTCCCGCCGGTTCGGCGAGGCCAACGCCGCGCTCACCGACACCGCGCTGCGCGTCGGCAGGCTCCAGGCGCTGATCTTCCCGACGGTGATCCTGATCCTCAACGCGTCCAGCGTCGCCGTCCTGTGGTTCGGCGCGCACCAGGTCGACGCGGGGGAGATGCGGATCGGCTCCATGACCGCGTTCCTCAACTACCTCATGCAGATCCTGATGTCGGTGATGATGGCGACGTTCATCTCGACCCTCATCCCGAGGGCGTCGGTGTGCGCCGAGCGGATCAACGAGGTGCTCGACACCGAATCGTCCGTGACCCCGCCGGAGACCCCCGTGCGCGAGCTGCCGACGCGGGCCTCGGTGGAGTTCCGCGGCGCCGGGTTCCGCTACCCCGGCGCGGCGGAACCCGTGCTGCGGGACATCTCCTTCCGCGTCGAGGCGGGTCGCACCACGGCGATCGTCGGCAGCACCGGCACCGGCAAGACCACGCTGGTGTCCCTGATCCCGCGGCTGATCGACGTGACCGACGGCAGCGTGCTGGTCGACGGCGTCGACGTCCGCGAACTCGACCCGGACGTGCTGTGGGACCGGATCGGACTGGTGCCGCAGCGGCCCTACCTGTTCACCGGCACCGTGGCGAGCAACCTGCGCTACGGCAGACCCGACGCCACGGACGACGAGCTGTGGGAGGCGCTGGAGGTCGCGCAGGCCCGCGACTTCGTCGAGGCCATGCCCGAGGGGCTCGCCGCGCCCATCGCGCAGGGCGGCACCAACGTGTCCGGCGGCCAGCGGCAGCGGCTGTGCATCGCCCGCGCGCTCGTCCGCCGCCCGGAGGTCTACCTGTTCGACGACTCGTTCTCCGCGCTCGACCTCGCGACGGACGCCCGGCTGCGCGCGGCGCTGCGCCCGCACGTCGAGCGGTCCGCCGTGCTCGTCGTCGCCCAGCGGATCACCACCGTCCTGGACGCCGACGAGATCATCGTGCTGGACGGCGGTTCCGTCGTCGGCGCGGGCACCCACCACGAACTGCTCGACTCCTGCCAGACCTACCGGGAGATCGTCCAGTCCCAGCTCACCCCGGAGCAGGCCGCATGACCGCCACCACCACGAGTCCACGCCCCCAGCCGTCGCCGATGGGCCGCGGCATGCCCGGCATGGGCATGCCCGTCGGCAAGGCCAAGTCCTTCGGGCCGTCCGCCAAGCGGCTGGCCGCCCGGATGCACCCCGAACGCGTCACGTTCGCGGCCGTCGTCCTGCTCGGCGTCATCAGCGTCGCGTTCGCCGTGGCCGGGCCGAAGATCCTCGGGCACGCGACCGACATCATCTTCGACGGCGTGATGGGCCGGACGCGCGGAACGCCCGGCGCGGGCATCGACTTCGGCGCGCTCGGCACCGTGCTGGTGTGGGTGATGGTCCTGTACCTCGCGTCCTCGCTGTTCTCGTGGGCGCAGGGCGGGCTGCTCAACGGCGTCGTGCAGCGCGTCGTCCACACGCTGCGCGAGGAGGTCGAGGCGAAGCTGCACCGGCTCCCGCTGCGCTACTTCGACGGCCAGCCCCGCGGCGAGCTGCTGTCCAGGGCCACCAACGACATCGACAACGTCGCGTCGACCGTGCAGCAGACCCTGAGCCAGCTCCTCACGTCGCTGCTGACCGTCATCGGCGTGGTCGCGATGATGTTCTCGATCTCCCCGCTGCTCGCGCTCATCGCCCTGGCGGTCGTCCCGGTGTCGGTGTTCGTCACCGGCGCCATCGGGAAGCGGTCGCAGAAGCTGTTCATGCAGCAGTGGAAGCACACCGGTGTGCTCAACGCGCACATCGAGGAGTCGTTCACCGGCCACCAGGTGGTGAAGGTGTTCGGGCGGCAGAAGGAGTCCGAGGCGGAGTTCCAGCGCCGCAACGACGACCTGTACGAGGCGGCGCTCGGCGCGCAGTTCATCTCCGGGCTGATCATGCCCGCGATGATGTTCCTGTCGAACCTCAGCTACGTCGTCGTCGCCGTGGTCGGCGGCCTGCGCATCACGTCGGGCACGATGAGCCTCGGCGAGGTGCAGGCGTTCCTCCAGTACTCGCGCCAGTTCACCCAACCGCTGACCCAGGTCGCGTCGATGGCGAACCTGATGCAGTCGGGTGTGGCCTCGGCCGAGCGGGTCTTCGAGCTGCTGGACGCGGAGGAGCAGTCACCGGACCCGGCCGACGCGTCGCTGCCCGCCGAGCGGCGCGGCCGGGTGGAGTTCCACGACGTCAGCTTCTCCTACCGGCCGGAGCAGCCGCTGATCGAGCACCTGTCGTTGGTGGCCGAGCCCGGCCAGACCGTGGCCATCGTCGGGCCGACCGGGGCGGGGAAGACCACGCTGGTGAACCTGGTCATGCGGTTCTACGAGCTGGACGCCGGGCGGATCACGCTGGACGGCGTGGACATCACCGACCTCTCCCGCGCCGAGCTGCGCTCCCGGGTCGGGATGGTCCTGCAGGACGCCTGGCTGTTCGGCGGGACCATCCGGGAGAACATCCGCTACGGACGGCTGGACGCCACGGACGAGGAGGTGCTCGGGGCCGCCCGGGCCACCCTGGTGGACCGCTTCGTGCGCGCGCTGCCGGAGGGCTACGACACCGTGATCGACCCGGAGGGCAGCAACGTGTCCGTGGGCGAGCGGCAGCTCATCACCATCGCCCGGGCCTTCCTGTCCGACCCTTCCCTGCTGATCCTGGACGAGGCGACGTCCTCGGTGGACACCCGCACCGAGGTGCTCGTGCAGCAGGCCATGGCCGCGCTGCGCAGCGACCGGACCTCGTTC
>NZ_DBNGPQ010000080.1:0-96838 GCF_057122925.1 Umezawaea sp.
GGCGACATCACCGACGTGATCGCGGCCTGGAAGGGCGAGGGCCGCCCCGGCGGGCGCCGCGAGCTGCTGCTGCGCCTGGCCGGCACGCCGGGCTGCTACGTGCCCGGCCTGTACGACGTCACCTACGGCGACGACGGCGGGATCACCGCCGTCGAGCCCGTCGACGAGCGCGTCCCGTCCACGGTGCAGAAGCGCACCACGGTCGAGCTCGACGACTGGCCCTACCCGAAGGCGCCGCTCGTCCCGCTCGCCGAGACCGTGCACGAGCGGGCCAGCGTCGAGATCTTCCGCGGCTGCACCCGCGGCTGCCGGTTCTGCCAGGCCGGGATGATCACCCGACCGGTGCGCGAGCGCTCGATCGAGGGCATCGGCGCCATGGTCCAGCGCGGGCTGGAGGCGACCGGGTTCGAGGAGGTCGGCCTGCTGTCGCTGTCCAGCGCCGACCACTCGGAGATCGCCGAGATCACCAAGGGCCTCGCGGACCGCTACGAGGGCACCAACACCGGCCTGTCGCTGCCGAGCACCCGCGTCGACGCGTTCAACGTCGACCTGGCGAACGAGCTGTCACGGGGTGGCCGCCGGTCCGGCCTCACGTTCGCGCCCGAGGGCGGCAGCGAGCGGTTGCGCCGGGTGATCAACAAGATGGTGTCCGAGGAGGACCTCATCCGGACGGTCGGCACGGCGTTCGCGAACGGCTGGCGGCAGGTGAAGCTGTACTTCATGTGCGGCCTGCCGACCGAGACGGACGAGGACGTGCTCCAGATCGCCGAGATGGCGAAGAACGTGATCCGCACGGGTCGCGAGGTCAGCGGCCGCAAGGACATCCGCTGCACCATCTCCATCGGCGGGTTCGTGCCCAAGCCGCACACGCCGTTCCAGTGGGCGCCGCAGTGCGACCCGGACACCGTGGACAGCAGGCTGGCGAAGCTCCGGGCCGCGATCAACTCCGACCGCAGCCTGGGCCGCAACATCGGCATGCGCTACCACGACGGCAAGCCGTCGCTGATCGAAGGACTCCTGTCGCGCGGCGACCGCCGCATCGGCAGGGTCATCGAGCGCGTGTGGCGCGAGGGCGGCCGGTTCGACGGCTGGTCCGAGCACTTCTCCTACTACCGCTGGGTCAACGCGGCCGAGGCGGAGCTGCCCGCGTTCGGCGTCGACCTCGCCTGGTTCACCACGCGTGAGCGCGAGGAGCTGGAAGTCCTGCCCTGGGACCACCTGGACTCGGGCCTGGACAAGGAGTGGCTCTGGGCCGACTGGCAGGACGCGCTGGACGAGCGGGAGCAGGACGACTGCCGCTGGACGCCGTGCTTCGACTGCGGCGTCTGCCCCGCGATGGGCACCGACATCGAGGTCGGGCCGACGGGGCGCACCCTGCTGCCGCTGACGCCCGTCGGTGGAGGGTCCCCGGTGCGCAACCCGGCCCTCACCACACTGACCGATTAGGACACCGGACCGGTAGCGCGGGAAAGCCCTGGCGCGCCGCCGGTATCGGTTGTCCGGCCACTGTGGACGGACGTGGTCCGGTCGCTCACTCGACGACGCGGGTCATCTTGATGGCGCGCGTCGGGCACGCGTGCGCCGCGGCCTCGACCAGCGGCGTCTGCGAGGCCTCGGGGTTCTTCGCGTACCGCAGGCGCCCGTCCTCCAGCAGCCTGAACACCTTCGGCGCCTGGGACGAGCAGATCCCGTAGTGGTGGCACCGCTGGTGGTCGACGCTGACGGCGATCTTGTCCTTCACCTCGGTGCGGATGGTCGCCGACTTCGGGTCGCGCGGGTCCACGACGGGTGCGGGCTCCTCCGGCGCGGGGGAGTGGTCCACGACCACGTGGGGTGTGTCCACCAGACCGATGCGCGCGAGGTGCTCGGGCGGCAGGAAGCGCAGGATCGTCAGCGTGATCGCGGGCGCGAGCAGGGTGATCCCGCCCAGCCACAGCGTGGACACCGAGCCGTTGGCCGCCGCGCCGAGCCACGAGTGCATGGCGACGAGCCACACGCCCACGTAGGAGAAGCGGTGGAAGTCGACCCACTGCGAGGTCTCCAGGACGCGGTGCAGGCCCGCGGTGATCGCCACGGCGATCATCAGCTCCAGCCCGACGATGCCGAGCGCGTGCCTGGCGAGGCCGCCGTCGACGAACGGCAGGACCACCTGGAGGAAACCGAGGCCGCCCGAGTCGAGCAGCAGGAACGCCAGCCCGTGCGTCAGGCCGGTGGCGAGCGTGAAGGTGGCCAGCACGATGTGCCCACCGCGCAGTGCCTGTCTGCCCGTCAACCGGTGGACCCAGCCGGTGGCCGTGAGCACGCCCCAGCACAGCGTCAGGCACATCGCGACGTAGGCCATTCGCGCGGACAGCGCGGAGACGGCGCGGACGCCCGCGTCGTACGAGGTGGCCGCTACAACCGTTTGCACGATGTGAGCGTTCATAACATTCCCCCGACAAGGTCTAGATCGTTTTAGCGTGCGGCCCGATAAGTACTACGAACCGGCGTCGGAGTGGTTCGATCAAGTAGTCTATCCTGCCAGTGACCTGCATCACAGTACTCTTGCGTAACTCCCTTCGAACTCCCGCTCTAGCCCCTAGAACTCTGTCGATGTCTTTCCGAAAGATACTGTACCGAAGTTTTTATCAGAGATTTGGATTGCCATCTAGCGTGCCGTACGATCCTGTTGTATCAATTAGATCGCAGGTGTGCTTCCGGTCGCCGAATGGAGACTGGGGCGCTCCATCCGCCGCTGGGACTCCGGGAGGTTGGTTTCTCCATGAATGCGCTGGGTGGAGCCTTGGTGGACCCTCGTCGGCCCGTCGGGAACGGCACCTCCGACAAGCGTGCCGAAGAGCTGGTCACCGAGCTCTACGGCGAGTTCAGGGGAGCGTTGTTCGCACACGTCCTCGGGCTCACCGGACATGATCGTCAATGGACCGAAGACGTCGTCCAGGAGACCTTGATCAGGGCGTGGCAGAACTCCGAAACGCTGGTTCGGGACCCGCGGATGCTGCGGGGATGGCTACTGACAGTCGCCCGCCGGATCGTGATCGACGGCTGGCGCACGCGGCAGGCCAGGCCGCAGGAGGTGGAGTTGACCTCGCCGGACAGCATGGAGGCTCCGGACGAAACGGATCAGGCCCTCTCACTCATGGTAATCACGCAGGTGATCGGCAAGCTGGGCGAGGAACACCGGGCCGCGATCTACGAAACGTACGTGCGCGGTCGGACGATCAAAGAGGCGGCACTCGCCCTGGGGATTCCCGAGGGCACGGTGAAGTCCCGCCTGTACAAGGCCATGCAGATTCTTCGCGGCGCTTTGCGCGAGCGAAGCTGACACAGGGGGGCGGGCCGATGTCGACACATTCCGACGTCGCCGCGTACATGCTCGGCGTCCTCGACGAGGGCGCCGAGCTCGCATTTAACGACCATCTGGTCGACTGTGTCCGTTGCCAGCGGGAACTCGTCGAATTCCAGGCAATTCCGCACATTCTCACGCGGGCCGAGCAATTCGGACTGTTGGCACGGCGAATTCCAGCCCCGAGCGATTCGGGCGGACGGCGGTTCGAGGACCGCGGTGTGCCGGTTCGGGGCGTGCTGCTCGTCGTGGCGAGCCTGCTGCTCATGGCCGTGGTGGCGGCGCTGACCACGTCCGCACCGGTCAGCTCCGGAACGCTCCCGGCCGACAACCACCTCTCGCACGCCTCGTCGGTGTCGCGGTCGTGGGTCTGACCCACCGCCCGATCGCGCCGTACCGCCGATCGGCCTACAACGTCCTGGCGCCAAGTCTCGCTCACCGGGACGGCCACGTCTCTACGGTGGGTACCGAAGGAAATTCAGATCAGTCCCGGCGCGGGCTCTCGGTACCGAAGGACGACCGGACCACCCGGTCTGGACACATGCCATACGGTGGTGCTCCCCGCTCCCACGGCCTCGCGCGCCCCCTGCCGGGCGCCGCAGATCGGAGCCCCGAGTGACATCTCCGGTGCCCGCATGGGTGGTCCACAGACCCGTGCTCGTCCCCGCGGCGCAGACGACGTGCCTCGGCCGCGAAGCCGAACTGCGCACCATGCGAGCCCTGCTCACGAAGGTGGCCGTCGGCCGGTCGGCGATCGTCACGATGACCGGGGAACTCGGCGTCGGGAAGTCGGTGCTGTTCGACGCCACCGCGGAACTCGCCAGGAGCATGGGGTTCACCGTCGCCGTCGGGCACGGGGCCCGGCTGGAGACCCACCTCGACGGCGGTGTCATCCGCCAGCTCGCCGACGACCTGGACGGCGAGGACGTCGACCTCCGCCCCGACCGCGTCTCGTCGCTGGAGGCGTTCTACCGGCTCGTCCGCCGGGCCGCGGAGAAGCGGCCGGTCCTCATCATCGTGGACGACATCCACGTCAGCGACATCTGGTCGATGCGGTCCATGGCCTACATCCGCCGCCGGACCACCGACCAGCCCGTGCTCATCATGCTCGGCTCCACCACCGGCCACCCGCCCGCGGGCGAGGTGTCGCTCCAGGAGCTGACCGGGTGCAGCGCCGAGACGGTCGTCCTCGAAGGACTCGACGTCCGCGGCGTCACCGAACTGCTCAAGGCGAACACCGCCGCTCCCGTCCACGCCGACCTCGCCGCCGCCTGCTTCGACGTCAGCAAGGGCAACCCGTACCTGCTGCACTCCATGCTCGGCGCGCTGCGCGCCCGCTTCGGCGGCGAGATCGGCGCGGTCACCCCGGCCGAGGTCCGCGAGCTGGCCGCCCCCGACATCGGCGAGCAGCTCCGCGTCCGCCTGCGACCGCTGCCCGGCTGCGCCGAACTCGTGCGCGCGGTGGCGGTCCTGGGCGACGAGGCCACCGTGGACATGGTCGCCGCGATGTCCGGAGTGGACTACTCCCAAGCGCTGCGCGGCCTGGACGCGTTGGTGCGCTTGAGGATCCTCTGCAACAGCCACACGGTGTCCTTTCGCCACCCGTTCGTCCGCAACGCCGTCCTGCGCGACCTGCCGGTCGCCACGCGCGCCGCCGACCACGCCCGCGCCGCGACGCTGCTCGCCGACGCCGACGCGCCGGACGTGCAGGTCGCCGCCCACCTGCTCCAGGCGCGCGGCATCCGCGTCACCTGGGGGCTGGACGTGCTCCGCCGCGCCGCCCGCGACGCCGCCCACAACGGCGACCTCGACCACGCGCTCGCCCTCCTCGAACGCGTGCTGGACGAACCGCTCACCCCCGACGAGCGCCTGGCCGTGCAGCTCGAACTCGTCCACGTCGAGTTCCTCGGCGACTCGGCCAAGGGCATGGCCCGGCTGCGCGAGGCGCTGGCGCACGCCGACGACGTCCGCTCCGCGGTGGGCCAGGCCGTGACCATGCTGCTGCGCGCGTGCACCGCCCACGAGGCCCGGCTCGCCCTCTCCATCGGCCTCCAGGTGCAGTCCCGGCTCAGCTCCCAGGAGAAGGACGAGCTGTGGGAGCTGCGCGCGATGTGCTACCTCGCGGCGGCGGGCAACGACCTCGGCCTCGCGCTGCGCGCCAGCCTGTTCACCGACGAGCTGGAGTCGGAGAAGCCCGACGCCCCCCGGCTCCGCCAGCTCCACTCGGTGATCATGTCCCTCGGTCACGCGCTGCGCGGCGACTCGGCGCTGGAGGCCGTCCGGTACGCCGACGAGGCGCTCGCGGGCGACCGCATGGACGTGTTCGTCCAGCCGTTCGTGTTCACCCTGTCGACGTGCTTCCTGGTCGACGCGCCCGAGCTGTCGGACAAGTTCCGCCGCATGATCGGCAGCACCTCCGAGCCCCACGACTTCCACCTGCGCAAGGGCACCGTCGTGTCGCTGGCGCACGGCATGGACTTCCTCGCGGCGGGTGAGCTGATCAGGGCCAAGACGTTCCTCAAGTGGCAGATGCGGCTCTTCGAGGAGCTGGGCGCCGTCCAGGACTGCCCCATGGCGATCCTCTGCGCCGCCCGCCTCACCGAGGTGCTGGTCGACCTCGGACGCGCCGACGAGGCCCGCGACCTGCTCGCCCGCAGCGGCTTCGCCGGTGAGCTGCCCGAGCTGTTCCAGCACAACCTGGTGCTCTACTCGCGCGGCAAGCTCAAGCACGCGACCGGCGACCACGAGGGCGCCCTCGCCGACCTGCTGGAGTGCTGCCGAAGGCTGGAGGCCTCAGCCGTCGACAGCCCCGCCGTGATCCCGTGGCGAGCGCTGGCCGTCCGCGTCCACCTGGCGCTCGGGCAGCGCGAGCCGGCCGCCGCTCTGGCCAAGGAGGACCACGAGATGGCCCGGCAGTGGGGCACGCCCAGGTCGATGGGCACCGCCCTGCTGTCCATCGGTCTGAGCGCCGACGACGAGGAGGCCGCCACGAGGGCGCTGCTGAAGGCCACCGAGTTCCTGGCCGAGTCGACCGGCAAGCTCCAGCTCGCCGAGGCGTTCTTCGAACTCGGCGCCCAGCTCCGCAGGCGCGGCCAGCCCGAGCGGGCCATCCCGTACCTGCGCCGGGCCGTCGAGCTGAGCGCCAAGTGCGAATCGCAGCCCCTCATCCGCCTGGCGGGCGACGAGCTGCGCGCGTGCGAGCCGGTCACCGCGGAGGGCACGGTCCACGGCCTCACCAAGCAGGAGACCCGCGTGGCGGGCATGGCGGCCCAGGGCCTGACCAACCGCCAGATAGCCGAGGCCCTCTTCCTCACCCGCCGAACCGTCGAGCTGCACCTGTCCGGCGCCTACCGCAAGCTCGGCATCACCGGCCGCACCGACCTGCCGGAAGCCCTCAGCCAGCACCGCACGCCCCCACCCGCCTGACGGCCGGGAACCCGCACGCCTAGTGGCCCTACGTCGGCACGCACCCGCCTGCCTGACGGCCGGGAACCCGCACGCCTAGCGGCCCGACGTCCGCACGCCCCCGTGCACCTGACTGCCCGGGCGATCCCCGCTCGGCGCGGCCCTACTCGGTGACGGCGGCCAGCGCGTCGACCAGCCCGTGCCCGTAGAAGCCGTTGTACTCCGAGTACCCCGTGCAGTAGGCGTCCTGCGCGCCGGTCCCGTTCAGGTCGTAGTCGGCCGGGCACGGCAGCGTCTCGGCCTGCGTGTTCAGCATCCGGCTCAGCTGCGGCGCCGTCGCCTCCGGGTGCACGGACGCCAGCAGCGCCGCCACCCCGGACACGTGCGGCGTGGCCATGGACGTCCCGCACGAGTAGTCGTACCCGGCGGGCACGGTCGACAGCACGCAGCCGTCGACGGCGTCGTCCGGCACCTGCTTCCGGTCGCCGCCCGGACCCGTCAGGTCCACCGCGCCGAGCCCGTAGGAGCTGTACCCGGTCTTCACCCGGTTCGCGCCCACGGACGACACCGCCACCACCGACCGCAGCTGCGCGGGCAGCACCAGGCACGTGTTGTCCAGCGCCCTCGGCTTCACGTCCTCCGCGTTGGTCGGGCTCTGGGCGTCGCTGCCGGGCTTGCTCAGGTCCGACCCGCCGTTGCCCGCCGCGGCCACGGTCAGCACGCCGCTGTCGGACGAGTAGTCGACCGCCCGCCGCACCGCCTCGTACACGACGCCCTGCCCGACCTGGTTCTGGCAGGTGAACACCCACGGGTCGATGAAGTAGCTGTTGTTGGTGATCGTCATGCCGTGCACGGCGGCCCACATGAACCCGCACACCGCGTACTCGGGGTAGATGTACCCGTCGTCGTCCACGACCTTCACCGACGCGATCCGCACCCCCGGCGCCACGCCGGTCGTGCCGCGCCCGTCGTCGGCCGCGGCGATCGTGCCCGCCACGTGCGTGCCGTGCGCCGACGTCGTCGGCGACCACGCCGCGACCGAGGTGTCGGCCCTGCCCCCGTTCGAGCAGCCCGCCGACAGGCCAGGGTCCAGCGCCCCGACGAGGTCGGGGTGGCTCGGGTCGATCCCGGAGTCCAGCACGCCGACGACCACGTCCCGGCTGCCGTTGTTGATCGCGTGCGCCTCGGCGGCCCTGATCAGGTCCATGTCCCACTGCTCGACCGTCCGGTCGACGGCCCCGCCGCGCGACGCCTTGGCCATCCCGGTCTCGTCGACCTTCTTCCGCACGACGGCGCCGGTCCGCTTGGAGATCGCCTCGGCCTGCGCGCTGTACGCGCGTTCCGCGCCCATCCGCCGCCCGAACGACGGGTCCGGCGAGGTCGCGACGGCGACGGAGATCTGCGGGTAGTACACGGTCGACGTGCCGCACGAGGCCGCGATCTCGGCCTCGGCGAGGGGTTGGCTCGTGCCCTGCTCGAAGACGACGAGGTACCGCAGCGTCGGGCCCGGTTGCACGCAGCTCGCGATCGGCGTCGAGGCCAGCTCGGGTTGCGCGGACGCGGCGGCTGACGCCACCGTGCTCCCACTTGCGAGCAGGACTGCGCTGACCGCGACCGCTCGGGCGCGGCGGAGCAGAGGCACGGGGGACCTCCATCGCTGGGCAGACGTGTTCGACGGCGCCGGGTGACCGTTGTAGGCGGACGGTAACGACGTGCGCGGAACCAGACAACCTCAACGGTCGGAACCTCTCCACGGTACCGTCCCCCGGAGTAGCAGCCTGGGCCGTTGGGGTGCTGATCACCCGGACGGCACACCTTGAGGAGCACGAACTGAGCCGCCAGCAGCAGCCCAACAACCCGTCCGCAGCGGCGGTGCAGAAGCTCCGCCTGTGCTACGCCAAGCGCGGCAGGCTGCGCTTCACCTCGCACCGCGACGTGGCGCGCAGCTTCGAGCGCGCGCTCCGCCGGGCGGGCGTGCCGATGGCGTACTCGCAGGGCTTCAGCCCCCGGCCGAAGGTGTCGTGGATCGGCGCCTCGCCGACCGGGGTGGCCAGCGAGGCCGAATACGTCGAGGTCCAGGTCGTGCGGCCGCTGGACGTCGAGGTTCTGCGGGCCGCGCTGGACGAGGCGCTGCCGCCGGGCCTCGACGTGCTGGAGGTCGTCGTCTCGTCCGGCGGGAACCTCACCGAGCGCATCGAGGCGAGCGAGTGGCGGATCGAGCTGGACGGCGTGTCGCCTGCGGAACTGCGGACTGCCGTAGCGGCGCTGCTCGCGGCTGGATCGGTCGAGGTGGAGCGCGCGACCAAGGACGGGAAGAGGATCATCGACGTCCGCCCGGCCGTGGTGTCGGCGCTGGTGGAGGACCAATCGAGCGACGCAGGCCACGATGCGCCTGATTTGTCACGACCGTGTGGGATACTCGTGACGGTCGTACGGCAGACAACACCTACCGTTCGACCCGATGACGTGCTGAGCGCGCTCCGCGTCGTCGCCGACCTGATTCCGCCGGTGCCCGCGAAGGCGACCCGGATGGCGCAGGGACGGCTCGACGACGATGGTGGACTGGTTGACCCGTTAGCCCAGGACAGGGCGGCGGGGTCCGAGCCGGTGGCCGGGGAGCAGGAGCGCCGCTAAGGGTGTCTTCGTTTAGGGACCTGCAGGCTGTGCGCCCGAGCTCGAAGAGCGCGGATACCGGTCGGCGAAGGCAAGGATTCCCGCCGCCAGCCGCGGCGGAGAGTGGACTAGAGAGGCCCCTGCGCGGCCGCGTCTTCGAGTAGACGCGCCCGGGGGCGGAGGAGCTGCATGTCGAACACGGACAAGCCTGCCGGTAACCCCGGCGGGGATAACGTCACATCCGCACACCCGGAACTGGTCGATCTACCGGCCAAGCTCCGCGTGCACGCGCTGGCGAAGCTGCTGGGGGCCAGCAGCAAGGACGTCGTGGCCGCTCTCGCCGATCTGGGCGAGACGGTGCGCGGGGTCCAGTCCAGCGTCAGCAGGGACGTCGCGCTGAAGGTCGCCGAGAGCCTCCTCGACTGGGACGACGTCGTCTCCGGCGAGGTGGACGTCGAGGTGCACGAGGAGCCCGCGATCCCCGCGCGCCAGGTCAGGGACCTGGCCGCGCTCACCCCGCTGTTCGCGCCGCCGTCCGCGGTGTTCATGGCGCCCGCCGCGCCCGCCCAGGCCGAGGAGCCCGCGCCCAAGCGGGGCCGCGGCCGGGTGAAGCCGGTGGTCGTCGAGGAGCCCGCGGAGCAGTACGACGAGGACGCGGAGCTGGAGGCGGACGCCGACCAGAACGACGCCGACGACGACCAGTCCGGCGAGGACAGCGACAGCCGTCGCCGTCGTCGCCGCGGCCGTCGCGGCCGTGGTCGCGGCAAGGGCGCCGAGGACAGCGGCGAGGAGAACGAGGGCTCCGAGGAGCCCGAGGAGGAGGACGCCGAGGCGTCCGCCGACCAGGACGATCAGGGCTCCGACGAGGGCACGGACGGCGGCAGCCGCCGTCGGCGTCGCCGCCGTCGCCGCAAGACCGGTGCCGAGGACGAGCCCGCGATCACCGAGGACGACCCGCCGAACACGGTCGTGCACGTCCGCGAGGTGCGGGAGTCCCGCGACGCGCGCGACGACAAGGCCGACTCCGAGGCCGCGCAGAGCGAGGTGCGCAGCATCCGGGGCTCGACCCGCCTGGAGGCCAAGCGCCAGCGCCGCCGGGACGGCCGTGAAGCGGGCCGCCGCCGCGTGCCGGTGCTGTCGGAGGCCGAGTTCCTGGCCCGCCGCGAGGCCGTCGAACGCACGATGGTCGTCCGCGAGCGCGGCGACCGCACCCAGATCGGTGTCCTGGAGGACGGTGTCCTCGTGGAGCACTTCGTGACCTCG
This sequence comes from Umezawaea sp., assembly GCF_057122925.1. Lineage (NCBI taxonomy): Bacteria > Bacillati > Actinomycetota > Actinomycetes > Pseudonocardiales > Pseudonocardiaceae > Umezawaea > Umezawaea sp. The sequence continues at coordinate 10,625 of NZ_DBNGPQ010000080.1, forward strand.
TCCGGCACCGGTTCGCTGGTCGGCAACGTCTACCTCGGCCGGGTGCAGAACGTGCTCCCGAGCATGGAGGCCGCGTTCATCGACATCGGCCGGGGCCGCAACGCCGTGCTGTACGCCGGTGAGGTCGACTGGGACGCCGCCGGCCTCGAGGGCAAGTCCCGCAAGATCGAGCAGGCGCTCTCCAGCGGCGACAGCGTGCTGGTCCAGGTCACGAAGGACCCGGTCGGCCACAAGGGCGCCCGCCTGACCACCCAGATCAGCCTGCCCGGCCGCTTCCTGGTGTACGTGCCCGGCGGCGGCGCGACCGGCATCAGCCGCAAGCTGCCGGACAACGAGCGCAAGCGCCTCAAGGACATCCTCAAGCGCGTCGTCCCCGAGGACGCCGGTGTCATCATCCGCACCGCGTCCGAGGGCATCGCCGAGGAGGAGCTGGGCCGCGACGTCACCCGCCTCCAGGCGCAGTGGCAGGTCATCAAGGACAAGGCCGCGACCCCCAAGGCGCAGGCCCCGCAGCTGCTGTACGAAGAGCCCGACCTGCTGGTCAAGGTCGTCCGGGACCTGTTCACCGAGGACTTCTCCGCGCTGATCGTCCAGGGCGCGGACGCCTGGGAGACCATCGACGGGTACGTCCGCCACGTGGCGCCGGACCTCCAGGACCGGCTGCGCAAGCACATCGGCCAGACGGACGCGTTCGTCGAGCACCGCATCGACGAGCAGCTGCTCAAGGCGCTCGACCGCAAGGTCTGGCTGCCGTCGGGCGGCTACCTGGTCATCGACCGCACCGAGGCGATGACGGTCATCGACGTCAACACGGGCAAGTTCACCGGATCGGGTGGCAACCTCGAGGAGACGGTGACGCGCAACAACCTGGAGTCGGCGGAGGAGATCGTCCGCCAGCTCCGGCTGCGCGACATCGGCGGCATCATCGTCATCGACTTCATCGACATGGTGCTCGAGTCGAACCGCGACCTGGTGCTGCGCCGCCTCACCGAGTGCCTCGGCCGCGACCGCACCCGTCACCAGGTCGCCGAGGTCACCTCGCTCGGCCTGGTGCAGATGACCCGCAAGCGGGTCGGCACCGGTCTGCTGGAGGCGTTCAGCACCACGTGCGAGCACTGCCGCGGCCGTGGCGTCGTGGTGTCGACCGACCCCGTGCACGCGCACGGTGGAGCCCCGGCGTCGGCCCCCTCCGCTCCCCAGCAGCAGCAGTCGCAGCAGCAGCCGAGCCGCAAGTCCCGGCAGCGCAACCGCGGCGGCGGCGAGTCGGCGGAGCAGGTCGAGACCACGCCGGTCGAGGCCGAGCCCGCGGTGGCCGAGGTCGTCGAGACCGCGCCCGCCGCACCGTCCACTCCGGACGTGCCTGTGGTGGAACCCGTCGTGGACACCAGTGAAGCGGCGGTGCTGCTCGACCAGGACGCGCAGGCTGGTCAGGACGGCGCCAAGCGCGACCGCCGCGACCGCAACCGGGAGCGCCGCCGTGCGCGCCGGGACGCGGGTGCGGCGAAGCAGGTCCAGGAGCCCGTAGGTGATGCTCCTGAGACTGTCGTGGCGGCTGTTGTCGAGGCTCCAGCGGCTGTCGAACCGGTTGAGGCTCCTCCGGTGGCGCAACCGGCCCCGGCTCAGGCGTCTGGTGAGCAGGTGGCGCCGCAACCGGCTCTGAACGGCCACGTCCCCGAGCAGGTCGAGCAGGCGCCGCCCACCGTGGTGGCTCCTCGTCGGCGGACGTCGCGTCGTGCGGCGACCCGTCCCGCGGGCCCGCCCGTCGGTGTGACCGAAGGCTGAGAGCGCTAGTCGTCGAGGGGCCCGTGCCGAACCGGTACGGGCCCCTCGCTTTGTGTGGCGTCGAGCACGTCCACAGGCCGGTGACGGGGGCGCCCAGCGCTCCGCGAAGGCCGTTCGGCGCGTCTCGTTTTCCGTTGCTGACCAGGGAGAACGGGTCGCGCGGACCCCAGTTTGACCTCGCCGCACACGGCCACGTAACCTGGTACACGGCCCGCCGTCCGGTGGGCCCTGTCGTGTGTAGCCCGGCGACTCTGATTCACGTAATGGTGATTCACGAAAGCCTGGGCGCGCACGGCCCCGTCACCGTCGAGTAGCAGGAGACTTCCGTCCTGATGTACGCGATCGTCAAGACTGGCGGCAAGCAGTACAAGGTGGCTGTCGGCGACGTCGTCGAGGTCGAGAAGCTCGAGGGCGCCCCGGGCACTGAGTTCACTTTCCCGGCGCTACTCGTCGTGGACGGCACTGACGTCACCGCAGACGCTGAGGCCCTCGGGAAGATCTCGGTGACCGGCAAGGTCGTCGAGCAGACCAAGGGTCCCAAGATCCGCATCCACAAGTTCAAGAACAAGACCGGCTACCACAAGCGGCAGGGTCACCGTCAGAAGCTGACCCGCGTCGAGGTTACCGGCATCACCGGTAAGTGAGGACCTGACTAGCCATGGCACACAAAAAGGGCGCATCCAGCTCCCGTAACGGCCGCGACTCCAACGCTCAGTACCTGGGCGTCAAGCGGTTCGGTGGTCAGGTCGTCAAGGCCGGCGAAATCCTGATCCGCCAGCGCGGCACCAAGTTCCACCCCGGCGTGAACGTCGGCCGCGGCAAGGACGACACGCTGTTCGCCCTCGCCCCCGGCGCGGTCGAGTTCGGCTCGAAGCGCGGTCGCAAGACCGTCAACATCGTGCCGGTCGAGGCCAAGGTCGCCGCGTAGTTCGACCTGATTTCCCCGAGCGCCGTGTGTCCGCCAACGCGGACCCACGGCGCTCGGCGTTTGTCCCCTTCTTCGTTGATCCTTTGGAAGTGAGTTCCCGTGTCCCGGTTCGTCGACCGAGTGGTTATCCACGTCGCCGCTGGCGAGGGTGGCAACGGTTGCGCGTCGGTGCACCGGGAGAAGTTCAAGCCGCTGGGCGGTCCCGACGGCGGTAACGGCGGCAAGGGCGGCGACGTCGTCCTGGTGGTCGACTCCAACGTGCACACGCTGCTGGACTTCCACTTCCGCCCCAACGCCTCCGCCACGAACGGCAAGCAGGGCCAGGGCGCGAACCGCGACGGCGCGAACGGCGAGAACCTCGAACTGCGCGTGCCGGACGGCACCGTGGTCCTGACCGAGGACGGCAAGGTCGTCGCCGACCTCGTCGGCGAGGGCACCCGGATGATCGCCGCGCGCGGCGGTCGTGGTGGCCTCGGCAACGCCCAGCTCGCGTCCAAGGCCCGCAAGGCGCCCGGTTTCGCGCTGCTGGGTGAGCCCGGCGAGCGCGGCGACTTCGTCCTCGAACTGAAGTCCGTCGCCGACGTCGGCCTGCTCGGCTTCCCCTCCGCGGGCAAGTCGTCGCTGATCTCGGTCCTCTCCGAGGCCAAGCCGAAGATCGCCGACTACCCGTTCACCACCCTGGTCCCGAACCTCGGCGTGATCACCGCGGGCGCGACCGTCTTCACGATGGCCGACGTGCCCGGTCTGATCCCCGGCGCCAGCGAGGGCAAGGGCCTCGGCCTGGACTTCCTGCGCCACATCGAGCGCTGCGCGGTCCTCGTGCACGTCGTCGACTGCGCGACGTTCGAATCGGGCCGCGACCCGCTGTCGGACATCGACGCGCTCGAAGAGGAGCTCGCGAAGTACACCCCGTCGCTGGGCGGCGACCTCACGGACCGCCCGCGCCTGGTGGTACTCAACAAGATCGACGTGCCCGAGGCCCGTGAACTCGCGGAACTGGTGCGCCCGGACATCGAGGCCCGCGGCCTCCAGGTGCTGGAGATCTCGACCGCGACCCGCGAAGGCCTGCGCGAGCTGACGTTCGCGCTCGGCGCGGTCGTCGAGCAGTACCGCGCGACCAAGCCGAAGCAGGAGTCGACCCGCATCGTGCTGCGGCCGACCGCCGTCGACGACGAGGGCTTCACCGTCCACGACGACCCGGAGACCGAGGGCGGGTTCATCGTCAAGGGCGACCGCCCCGAGCGCTGGATCCGGCAGACGGACTTCTCCAACGACGAGGCCGTCGGCTACCTCGCGGACCGCCTCGCCCGCATGGGCGTGGAAGAGGTGCTGGTCAAGCGCGGTGCCGTGCCCGGAGCCCAGGTCACCATCGGCGACCTGGTGTTCGACTGGGAGCCGACGACGCCCGCGGGCATCGCGATGACCATGACCGGCCGCGGCACCGACCTGCGGCTGGAGAGCAACGACCGGATCGGCGCGCACGAGCGCAAGGCGCTCAAGAAGGCGCGCCGCCTGCCCGGTGTGTACGACGAGGACGACTTCGAGGAGTGATGATCGGCGGCGCGGAGGTCTCGTTGGCCCGCAAGGCGGTGGCTTCGGCCACCAGGGTTGTCGTGAAGGTCGGGTCCTCCTCGTTGACGACAGCCGAGGGCGGGCTCGACCCGGCCAGGCTGGACGCCCTCGTGGACGCGCTGGCCGCTCGCCGCGCCGCGGGCAGCCAGATCGTGCTGGTCTCCTCCGGTGCCATCGCCGCCGGCCTGGCTCCGCTGGGTCTGACCCGCCGCCCGAAGGACCTCGCGACCCAGCAGGCCGCCGCCAGCGTCGGCCAACTCGCCCTGGCCCACGCGTACGGCAACTCCTTCGGCCGCTACTCCCTGACGGTCGGCCAAGTCCTGCTCACCGCCGACGACGTGGTCCGGCGCTCGCACTACCGCAATGCCCAGCGCACCTTCTCCCGCCTGCTGGCCCTCGGCGTCGTGCCCGTGGTGAACGAGAACGACACCGTTGCCACCGAGGAGATCCGCTTCGGCGACAACGACCGCCTGGCGGCCCTCGTGGCCCACCTCGTCGGCGCCGACGCGCTGTTCCTGCTGTCCGACGTGGACGCCCTGTACGACGGCGACCCCCGCCTGGCCGACGCCCGCCGAGTCACTGAGGTGGGCGGCCCGGACGACGTAGACGGCGTCCGCGCAGGCACCGGCGGCGCCCTGGGCACCGGCGGCATGGCCTCCAAGCTCGCAGCGGCCACCCTGGCCGCCTCCGCGGGCATCCCGGTGCTGCTGGCGGGCGCAACCGACGCCGCCCGCGCTCTCGGCACCCCAACCTCCGGCACCCCAACCTCCGGGACCCCAACCCCCGGCACCCCAGCCGTCGGCACCGCCTTCGCCGCCACCGGCACCCGCCTGACCGCCCGCCGCTTCTGGCTCGGCTACGCCGCCGACGCCAACGGCACCCTGGTGCTGGACGACGGCGCCGTGGCCGCGGTCGTGAACCGCAGGCGCTCGCTCCTCGCCGCGGGCATCACCGCCGTCGAGGGCACCTTCGAGGCGGGCGACGTGGTCGAGCTGGCGAACCTCACCGGCCAGGTAGTCGCCAGGGGCGTGGTGGCCTACGACGCCGCAGAACTCCCAGCCCTCATCGGCCGCTCCAGCCACGAACTGCCAGCCGAACACCGCCGCGAGGTGGTCCACGCAGACGACCTGGTCTCCCTCCACCGCCCCTGACCCATCGCACGCCCGTGGCTTCCCAGTCCGGTCTCTGACCCACCGCACGCACGTGGCTCCCCAGTCCGGTCCCTGACCCACCGCACGCACGTAGCTCCCCAGTCCGGTCCCTGACCCACCGCACGCACCTGGCTTCCCAGTGCGGTCCCTGACCCATCACACGCATGTGGCCCCCAAGTCCGGTCCCTGGTCCGCCACAAGTTCGCGGCTCCTACGGGCTCGGCGAGGTGCTCGCCGTTTCGGCCCCGCCACAGGCTCGTGGCCCCGCCCACAGGCTCTGGGCCGCCACACCCGTGGTCTCGCCCAGAAGCTCCACCGCCGCTCGCTGCGTCCTGATCTCGCCGCACCAGGTCACTCCCGTGCGGCCATCAGGACCCTCCAGTAAGGTGAGCGAGGACTCAGGTTCAGTAGTCGTCGTCCACGAAGGGAACGCGATGCGCGCGGACGCCCAGCGCAACCGGGCACGCATCCTGGCCGCCGCCGACGAGGTCTTCGCCGCCAAGGGTGCCTCCGCGTCGACCGAGGAGGTCGCCGCCAGGGCGGGTGTGGCCATCGGCACCGTCTTCCGGCACTTCCCGACCAAGAACGACCTGCTGACCGCGCTGATGAGCGCACTCGTGCGCGAACTCGCCCAGGAGGTCGAATCCCTGGTCCGCCAAGGAGATCCGGCCACCTCGTTGTTCACGTTCTTCGCCCACCTGGTCGAGCGCGCGTCCTCGTGCCGGACCGTGGTCGACCTGCTCGGCGTCGACGTGCGGATCTCCGACCAGCTCCAACTGCTCCGCGAAGCCGTCGGCATCCTGCTCGACCAGGCGCAGGCGGCCGGGGTCGTGCGGGCGACCGTGCTGCTGGACGAGGTGATGGCACTGCTGGCGGCCACCAGTCAGGGCGCGCTGCACTCCGGCTGGGACCCCGACCTCCGCGAGCGCACCCTGGCGATCATCTTCACCGGTTTGCGCTCAGCGCAGCTCTGACCCCTTGGTCTCCGGCAGGGTCAGGATCACCAGGAACGCGATGGCCGCACCCGCCGCCACGTAGTAGAAGTACACGTCCGACAGACCCCGGCCCGCCAGCCAGGCGATCACCAGCGGAGCGGTGCCGCCGAACAGCGCGACCGTGAGGTTGTACCAGGCACCGATCCCGAGCCCGCGCAGCTCGGTCGGGAACAGCTCGCTCATCACCGCGGGCGCGATCGACGTCATCATCGTGTACAGCCCGAGCCCCACGCAGAACACGATCAGGGGTCCGGTCAGCCCCGGCTCCAGCAACGACGACAGCGGCACGACCAACACCGCCGTGGCCGCCGACCAGAACAGCAGCTGCGGCTTGCGCCCGAACCGGTCCGACAGCGCCCCCATCGGGTACTGGAGCGCGATGAACAGCACCGTCGCGATCGACAGCGCCAGGAACACGTCCACGGCGTCGACCCCGCGGTTCTTCACCGCGAACGGCGTCAGCGCGCTGAAGAACGTGTAGTAGCAGAGCGTGGAGAGCATCGTGAACCCGACCAGCCGCCCCACCGCCTTCGGGTGCTCCTTCACCGTGGTCAACAGCGGTCGGTGGACGCGCTCCGCCTTCACCTTGTTCTGCTCGAACTGCTCCGTCTCCTCCAGGCTGCGGCGCAGCCACAGCCCCAGCAACCCCAGCAGGCCGCCGACCAGGAACGGGATCCGCCACCCGAACGATTCGAGCTGCGCCCGGTCCATCGTCCGCGCGAGCGTGAACCCGATGAGCGACGCGATCAGCACCGCCGTGCCCGTGGAGATGTAGAAGAACGACGAGTACCGCCCCCGGCGCTCGGGCGGCGCGATCTCCGCCAGGTAGGCCGACGCGTTCGACACCTCCCCACCGAGCGACAGCCCCTGCGCGATCCGGGCGAGCAGCAGCAGTATCGGCGCCAGCCAGCCCACCAGCTCGTAGGTGGGCAGCAGGCCGATCGCCGTCGACCCGCCCGCCATCAGCACGATCGTCAGGATCATCGCGGGTTTCCGGCCGCGCAGGTCCGCGAACCGCCCCAGCAGGTAGCCGCCGAGCGGGCGGAAGAAGAACGCCAGCGCGTAGGTGGCCAGCGTGTTGAGCAGCGCCAGCTCCGCGTTGCCGGACGGGAAGATCGCCGTCGCGAAGTAGATGCTGAACGTCGCGTAGATGGTCCAGTCGTACCACTCGATCGCGTTGCCGATGCTCGCCGCGATGAGCCTGCGGACCGGAAGCCGATGCCTCTGCTGCTCCACCTCCACCATCTCCGGACCTTCCCACATCAGCCCCCGGTTGAGTAGGGACCCGATCACCGCCCGTGCCCTCACGAAGACGCAACAACCCGGCATCAGAACTTGTACACCGAATGGCCTAGTGGGATTGTGGGCCGAACGGTGTCATCGGTTTGTCGATCATCCCCCCGACGCAGCTGGAGCAGCCATGCGCGCCACTTCTGAGGCCGTCCGTCACCTGGTCAGAGCCGCGGGAGCGATCGCCGTGGTGGCGACCGCCGCCGCGGTCTTCGCCGGAGGCGCTTCAGCGGCCTCCCCGGCCGGGCAGCCGGGTGACAACAACGCCACCACGTGCCAGCAGGCCAGTCTGCCGGGGGAGACGATCGCTCCCGCTCAGGTCGTGTTCTCGATCTCTGGCAACAAGTACATCACCGTGACCAGCACCGGTGCCTACGTCGTCACCGCCGTCGTGGTCAAGGGCGGCCCCGCTTACAACACGTACCTCGCCTCCGACCTCGGGCCGCTGCCGTGGGTGGACCTGCACGCGCCGATCAACGCCAGCGGCAAACCCGCCGACATCAGCCACTGGTTCCTGTGCGGCACCACCACCACGACCACCACGACGACGACCACCACCACGACCACCACGACCGGAACGACCACGACGACGTCCGGTTCGACGACGACCACGGCCGGTTCCACGACCACGCCCGGCTCGACGACCACGACCACCGGGACCAGCACGCCCACGACCGCGACGACCGCCACCACGACGACCGCGCCCGCCGTCACGACGACCACCGCGCCCGTGCTGGCCGTCCGCGGCAACGACAACCTGGCCAGCACCGGTTTTGGCTCGCTGTGGCTGCTGTTCCTCGGCGGTGGCCTCCTTCTCGTGGGCATCGCCTTCGTGGCGGTGCCGAAGCTGCGCAACCTCCTGCGCCGCTGATGGTCGGTGGCGGAGGAGGGAACCTGTGGTTCCCCCTCCTCCGTCACCCCATCGGGTGCCGGTCCGCGGCGCGGCGGCGTTCGTGTCCGCCTTCCGGTGTCGGCTACCCCTTCATCACGTGGTGGCCTGAGGCGTCCGCACTCACCGGGCCTCCGCCTCCCACCGATGTGGCACCCCGACAGGGCTCGGTCGCCAGTGCTCCGCGCCACCTCACCGGCTGACCGAGAGCCACTCCTCGAAGTGGTTCGCCACGACGTCGGTCAACCCACCGACGCTGAGACTCCCGTCGACCTCGATCACCCGCAGTCCGTGCCGCCGCGCGTTCTCCACGACCTCGCGCGCCAGCAGCCTGTCCCGTTCCACCCGGTTCGCCTGTGCTCGAACCGGGTCGCTCACCTTCGCCGTGATCCGCCCCGCCCTCGGCAGTTCACGCAGCTGCCGCTGCCGGAACGTCTCCGTCGGCACCAGGAACACCGCCTGGCTGGGCGATGCCAGCAGCGGCGCCACCAGTTCCGGCCGCAGCCCCCACCCCTCGGCGATGATCGGCCGACTGCTGGACAGCCCCCGCAGGTCGTCCAGGACCATCCCGAACCGCTCGACGAAGCTGTGCCTGCTGTTCTCGGCCAACTCCTCCGGGGTCAACCGCACCCACGCCCGGTCCGGGTCGTGCGCGCCCAGCACCTGCCACGCGTGCCGGTACGGGTACCGGTCGGCGTGTGCCAGCGCACGGTCGGCGTGGCCTCTGCTGTCGTGGAAGTCGTAGTGGTACGCGGTCAGCCCGTGACGTCGGGACAGGAGCCAGGCGACGGTCGACTTCCCCGCCCACTGCGCTCCGCCGATCCACAGGACAGTGCTCAACCCACCTGAAGGTCCCCACCTCATGGTGACGAGGGTGAGCCGCGAAAAACCAAAGATCAAGTCTTGTTTTCGCAGCTCAGCAGTGGTTTCCTGGAATAGGTGGAGAGTTGTTTTATCGGCGCCTCCCCAGATCCAGCCGTTCTCGGTTCTCCGCTACCCAGCCGTACTGCGCCCGCACCTCGTCCACGGCCCCAGCGGCCCGCAACCGCTCACCCGAGGGCCCGGAGTCCGCGACGATCCCCCGCCAACACCGGTCCTGCCACCACAGGATCGTGTCGACCAGCGCGCCCCGGTCGGCCAACCCGTACGCGTCGCTGATCAGCCGGACACCCCGCGCCGCCGCGTCGACCTCGGCTCCGGGCCCCAGCCCCAGGTACTGCCAGCAGACGTGCGCCACGTCGTGCACCCGCCGACCGGGCGCCACGTGGTCCCAGTCGATGAACGCCACCGGCCGCAGTTCACCGTCGAAGCTCCGGTACACGGTGTTCTTGGGTGAGAGGTCGTTGTGGCACACGACCTCCTCCTCGCCCGCCAGGCCCGCGGTGAGGTCGTGGAACTCCCGCACCAGCCGGGCCACCCGCACGAGGCTCTCGTCCGAGGTCACCGAGGCGGGCTGCGGCGACTCCCACGCCACGTGCCCGTCGAGGAACTCCAGGACCTCCCGACCCCGTGAGTCCACGCCGAGGAACCGGGGCGCTCCCGGCCACCCGTCGAGGTGCTCCAGCACCCGGTGGACGAACTCGCCCGCCCTCGGCCGTCGAACGGTGTCGCCGACCCGGACGACCTCGTTCACGAACCCGCCGGGCAACCGCTGCTCCACCACCTAGGCCGTCACCGCCAACGTGAACGGCAACACGGCCGACGCCCCGGCCTTGCGCACGGCCCGCGCCGCGACCGTCATCGTCCAGCCGGTGTCGATCCGGTCGTCGACCAGCAGCACCGGACCGTCCACCGTGGACAGATCAGGTGCCTGGACCCCGTTCCACAGCCCGGCGAGGCGCTGCGCGCTGTTCGCCCGGTGCGTGGCCTCACCCACCCACACCTGGCCCAGCAACGGCAACCGGCCGATCTCCGAGATGCGCGCGCCGAAGCTGCCCACCAGGCTCGGCCTGCTCCGCGAGCCGACCGTCACCACACCCACCGGCCGCTCCTCCCAGCCCCACGCGCTCAACACCTTCACGCACGCCTGGAACACGTCGTCCGGGATCGTCTGGTCCTCGGCGGCGAACAGCGCCCGCAGCCTGTTGCCCCAGCCGATGTCGGTCAGCCTTCCCAACGCCCGCCCCGGTTCCGCGGCCTCGCCTGCCGCGATCTTGCCCGACAGCGACACGCCGATCGCCGCCATCCCGGTCGGCCACTGCTTGCGCGGCGCCACGTCCACGCCGGGCCGCAGCAGCCGCTCCCGCGCGACCGTGGCCGCACCGGACGAGACCTCGGCGGACGGCCGTTCACCCGTGCAGTTGTCGCACCGTCCACACGGGCTCGCGTGCGGATCGTCCAACTGCCGCAACAGGAACTCCATGCGACAGCCCGTCGTGTCCAGGTAGTCGAGCACCGCCTGCTGCTCGACCGCCCGAGCCTCGCCGATGCGGTCGTACCGCTCCCCGTCGTAGGACCACGGCTGCCCGGTCGACTCCCACCCGCCGCGCACCCGCTTCACCGCGCCGTCGACGTCGAGCACCTTCAGCACGACCTCCAGCCGGGTCCGCGACAGCTCGACCCTCGGCTCCAGCGCCGCCGTCGACAGCACCCGACCGGCGTCGGCCAGCGCGTCGAGCACCTGCCGGACGATCCGCTCCGGCGGGAACGCCAGCGACGCGAAGTACGCCCAGATGTCCTTGTCCTCCGGACCGGGCAGCAGCAGCACCTCGGCCCGTTCCACCCCTCGGCCCGCACGGCCGATCTGCTGGTAGTAGGCGATGGGGGAGGGCGGCGCGCCCAGGTGCACCACGAACCCCAGGTCCGGCTTGTCGAACCCCATGCCCAGCGCCGACGTCGCCACCAGCGCCTTCACCCGGTTCGCGAGCAGGTCCTCCTCCGCCCGCTGCCGCTCGGCCGGATCGGTCCGCCCCGAGTACGCGGCCACCTCGTACCCGCGCTCCCGCAGGAACGCCGCCACGTCGTCGGCCGCCGCGACGGTCAGCGTGTAGATGATCCCGGACCCCGGCAGCGCCGCCAGGTGCTCGCCGAGCCAGCCGAGCCTCGCCTCGGCCGTCGGCAGCCGCAACGCCGCCAGCCGCAGGCTCTCCCGGTCCAGCGGCCCGCGCAGCACCAGCGCGTCCGACCCGGACCCCAGGCCCAACTGCTCCGCCACGTCCCGCACCACGCGGTTGTTCGCCGTCGCGGTCGTCGCCAGCACCGGCACCCCCGGCGGCAGCTCCGTCAGCAACGTGCGCAGCCGCCGGTAGTCCGGCCGGAAGTCGTGGCCCCAGTCCGAGATGCAGTGCGCCTCGTCGACCACCAGCAGCCCGGCCGACGCCGTCAACGACGGCAACACCGTGTCCCGGAAGTCCGGGTTGTTCAACCGTTCCGGTGATACCAGCAGCACGTCGACCTCACCCGACGTGACCGCGTCCTGCACCCGTTCCCACTCGTCCGTGTTCGCCGAGTTGATCGTCGCCGCCCGCACGCCCGCACGCGCCGCCGCGTCGACCTGGTTGCGCATCAACGCCAACAGCGGGGACACGATCACCGTCGGCCCCTCGCCCAGCTCCCGGAGCAGAGCCGTCGCGATGAAGTAGACCGCCGACTTGCCCCACCCAGTGCGCTGCACCACGAGCGCTCTCCGCCGCTGCGCCACCAGCGCGTGGATCGCGGTCCACTGGTCGTCGCGCAGCACCGCGTCCGGACCGGCCAGGGCCCTCAGTCGCTCGTCGGCCATCTCCCGGAGGGCGAGTTCGTCCATGTGCCAACCATGGCACGGACCACCGACAGAAACTGGTTTCAGGATCCGGGATACCCGTACGCGATCGACGTCCGATTGGTCCTAAGCTGGACGACGTGACCGCTGAACTGCGCGAAGAGGTGCACTCCGCCGCCCGCCGAGCCCGTGTCGCCTCCGAGGAACTCGTTCTGGCGACCAGGGACCGCAAGGATGCGGCGCTGCGCGAGATGGCCGCAGCCCTGCGCGAACGGTCCGAGGAGATCCTCAAGGCGAACACCGCCGACCTGGAAGCCGGTCGTGCGGCGGGCCTCACCGAGAACATGCTCGACCGCCTGGCGCTCACCGAGCAGCGGATCGACGGCGTCGCCGAGGGCCTGCTGACGGTCGCGGGCCTGGCCGACCCGGTGGGCGAGGTGCTGCGCGGCGGGCTGCTGCCGAACGGCCTCGACCTGCGGCAGGTGCGCGTCCCGCTCGGCGTCGTCGGCATGGTTTACGAGGCGCGCCCGAACGTGACCGTGGACGCGGCGGGTCTCGCCCTGAAGTCCGGCAACGCCGCGCTGCTGCGCGGGTCGTCGTCGGCGGAGAACTCGAACACCGCGCTCGTCGCCGTGCTGCGCGACGCGCTGGAGTCCGCCGGGCTGCCCGCGGACTGCGTCCAGCTGCTGCCGTGCCACGACCGGGCGTCGGTGAACCACCTCATCACTGCGCGCGGCCTCGTGGACCTGGTGATCCCCCGCGGCGGTGCGGGCCTCATCTCCACCGTCGTCGCGAACGCCACCGTGCCGACGATCGAGACCGGTGTCGGCAACTGCCACGTGTACGTGGACGCGTCGGCCGACCTCGACGACGCCGAGCGGATCGTGCTCAACTCCAAGACCCGCCGCACCAGCGTGTGCAACGCCGCCGAGTCGCTGCTGGTGCACGCGGACGTCGCGGACGTGTTCGTGCCGCGCATCGCCGGGGCGTTCCGCGCGGCGGGCGTCACCGTGCACGCCGACCCGGTGTTCACCGGCCTGTCCGGCACGGAGGTCGTGCCCGCGACGTCCGACGACTGGGACACCGAGTACCTGTCGATGGACATCGCGGCGAAGGTCGTCGGCACCATCGACGAGGCCATCGCGCACATCAACGAGCACGGCTCGGGCCACACCGAGGCGATCGTGACGTCCGACGTGAAGGCCGCCCGCCGGTTCACCACGCGGGTGGACGCGGCGGCGGTGATGGTGAACGCCTCGACCGGGTTCACCGACGGCGCCGAGTTCGGCATGGGCGCCGAGATCGGCATCTCCACCCAGAAGCTGCACGCCCGCGGCCCGATGGGCCTCTCCGAGCTGACCTCGACCAAATGGGTGGTCTGGGGCGAGGGGCACGTCCGGCCGACCTCGTGACCGCCGAACCCGCTCGCCGCCGCGACTCGGCGGCCACCCGTGCCGCGCTCCTGGACGCCGCGACGGGGCTGTTCGCCGAGCGCGGGTTCGCGCGGACGACCGTGCGCGACATCGCCGCGCGCGCGGGCGTGAACCAGGCCCTGCTGTTCCGCTACTTCGGCAGCAAGGACGCGCTGTACGCGGCCGTCATGGCCGGTCAGGGGCGGGAGCTGCTGGAGGCCGAGCAGCCGGAGCGGCTGTTGGAGACCGTGCTGCGGCGGATGCTGGAGAAGACCCCCCGACCGGGTGACCACCTGCTGTTCACAGCGCTGCGCTCCGAGGGGATCGACAGCGCCGCCGCGGAGATCCGCAAGGCGCTGGGGGACGACTACATCCGCGTGCTGAGCACGTTGACCGAGGCCGAGGACGGCGACCTGCGGGCCGAGTTGGTCCTCGCCTGGGTGATCGGCATCAGCATGGTGCGGTCCACCTCGGCGAAGGAGCCGCTGAAGAGCGCGGACCCCGAGGAGATCGTCCGGCTGGTGCTGAGCGGCGCCCGCACGCTGCTGGAGCGCACCGAGGGGTAGTACTCACCGAGACGAGTCGTTGACGGTCCGTAGCGATTTCTCTATCGTCGAAATGTAAGCAGTTGCTTACATGGCGCTTTGGGAGGAGTGCGGGGGCATGACGACGAGTCAGGAACCGAGGAACTACCCGTTCGGCGAGGCGGAACGGCTGGAACTCGACCCCACCTACGAGGTGCTGCGCCGGACGGAACCGGTGGCCAGGGTCCGACTGCCCTACGGCGGCGACGCGTGGCTGGTCACCAAGTACGACGACGTGAAGACCGTGCTCAGCGACCTGCGGTTCAGCCGAGCCGCGGTGCTCGGCCAGGACGTGCCGAGGGCCGTCCCCATGATCCAGGAGCGGCAGTCGATCCTGAGCATGGACCCGCCCGAGCACGGCAGGCTGCGCAAGCTCGTGGCCAAGGGCTTCACCATGCGGCGCACCGAGCAGCTGAGGGAGCGGGCGCAGGAGATCGTGGACGGGCTGCTCGACACGATGGAGAAGGACGGCGCGCCCGCTGACCTGGTCGAAGCGCTCAACATGCCGCTGCCGATCACGATCATCTGCGAGATGCTCGGCGTTCCCTACGACGACCGCGCCGAGTTCCGGAACTGGTCGGACCGGGCACTCGCGATCACCGCGTTCACGCCCGAGGAGATCACGGCGGGGTTCGAGAACCTCCAGTCCTACATCGCCGAGCTCGTGGCCGAACGCCGCAGGTCACCGACCGACGACGTGCTCGGCACGCTCGTGACGGCCCGTGACGAGGGGGACCGGCTCTCGGAGGAGGAACTGGTCAACTTCGGCGTGACGCTGCTGGTCGCGGGGCACGAGACCACGGCGAACCAGCTGGGCAACTTCCTCTACACGCTGCTGTCCACCCCCGAGCGGCTGGCCGAGCTGCGCGCGGACCCCGACCTGGTGCCCGCGGCGGTCGAGGAGTTGCTGCGCATCACGCCGCTCGGCGGCTCGGCGGGCTTCCCCCGCATCGCCAAGGAGGACGTCGAGCTGAGCGGCGTGACGATCCCGGCGGGCGACGCCGTGTTCGTCGGGCAGGGCGGCAACCGGGACCCGGAGGTGTTCCCGCGACCGGACGAGATCGACTTCCACCGGGAGAACAACGCGCACGTCGCGTTCGGACACGGCGTGCACCACTGCGTGGGCGCTCCGCTGGCGCGGATGGAGCTCCAGGTCGCGATCGGCACCCTGCTGAGCCGGTACCCCGCGCTGGAACTCGCGGTGCCCGCGGACGAGGTGCCGTTCA
The DNA here is from genome assembly GCF_057122925.1 of Umezawaea sp. Classification (NCBI taxonomy): domain Bacteria; kingdom Bacillati; phylum Actinomycetota; class Actinomycetes; order Pseudonocardiales; family Pseudonocardiaceae; genus Umezawaea; species Umezawaea sp. The sequence goes on from NZ_DBNGPQ010000080.1 coordinate 26,154, forward strand.
AGAAGGGCAGGCTGGTGCGCGGCCCGCGGGAACTCCTGGTGAGGTGGTAGCCCCATGACCAGGTGGCAGGTCCAGGTCGACCGCGAGGCGTGCATCGGCACGGGCATGTGCGCGTCCAGCGCCGCGGCGTACTTCCGGTTGGAGAACGGCAGGGCCACCGCCGCGCAGGACTTCGTCGAACCCGACGACCTGGTGGTGGACGCCGCCGAGTCCTGTCCGATGGAGGCGATCCTGGTGCGCGACGGTGACGGAACGGTCATCGCTCCGGAGGTCTGATCCCGAAACGGTGAAATAAGACGCCCGACCGGCGTCATGAACCCCGGTGCGGCGTCGTCACCCCGGTACGCGGCTCCGCTTCGGGGTGGGCCGCGGACGGGGAGTCCGATGTGGGCAGGCGGCCGTTCACGGGAGCGGACGGTCGCCTGCCCACCGGCACCGTAGGCTGACCAGCCATGTCGAAGCGGCGCAGACTCGGGGTCATGGGTGGGACCTTCGACCCGGTGCACCACGGCCACCTGGTGGCGGCCAGCGAGGTGCAGGCGAGGTTCGACCTCGACGAGGTGATCTTCGTCCCCACCGGGGAGCCGTGGCAGAAGACGTCCCGTGTGGTCAGCCGCGCCGAGGACCGCTACCTGATGACGGTCATCGCCACCGCGTCGAACCCCAGGTTCTCCGTCAGCCGGGTCGACATCGACCGCGGCGGGCCCACGTACACGGTGGACACGCTCACCGACCTCTCGGCCGAACACCCCGAGGCCGACCTGTTCTTCATCACCGGCGCGGACGCGCTGGAGCAGATCGTGTCGTGGCGCCGCGCGTCCGACGTGTTCGACCTCGCGCACTTCATCGGAGTCACCCGACCGGGGTACGAACTCAACGGTCAGCACCTCCCCGAGGGCGCCGTGTCCCTCGTGGAAGTGCCCGCCATGGCCATCTCGTCGACCGCCTGCCGGGCCCGCACGGCCTCCGGACTGCCCGTCTGGTACCTCGTTCCGGACGGTGTCGTGCAGTACATCTCCAAGCGCTCGCTCTACTCGGTGCCGGACTAGCTCCGCGCGCCGGTACCCTCATTAACTCGTGCGGGCGTATCCGCGCGCATCGAAGTGATGTACGACCCGGATCCTCGGGTCGCTGGTGAGGAGAGATGTGGCAGCCACCGACGAGGCACGACGGTTGGCGCTGGTCGCCGCTAGCGCGGCGGACGAGAAGAAGGCGCACGATGTGATCGTGCTCGACGTGTCGGACCAGCTCGTGATCACGGATTGCTTCGTGATCGCCTCCGCTCCCAACGAGCGGCTGGTCGGCGCGATCGTGGACAACATCGAAGACAAGATGCGGGAGGCGGGCCGCAAGCCGGTGCGCCGCGAGGGCGCGCGCGAGGGCCGGTGGGTGCTGCTGGACTTCGTGGACGTGGTGGTGCACGTGCAGCACGTCGAGGAGCGCAGCTTCTACGGCCTGGAGCGGCTGTGGAAGGACTGCCCGCAGATCGAGTTCGAAGGGTCGGCGGACGCCCCCGCAGAGGACCAGACGGCGGAGGCGTGAACACCAGATGACCTTGAACCGGCTCGTGCTGTGGCGGCACGGTGAGACGGACTACAACGCCACGGGACGCTGGCAGGGCCACCTCGACTCGGCGTTGACCGAGACGGGGTGGAACCAGGCCAGGTTCGCGGTGCCCGTGCTCACCAAGTTCGCACCCGAGCTGGTGGTCGCGTCGGATCTGCGGCGGGCGACGAACACGGCGACGGTGTTCACCGACGCCGTCGGCATCCCGCTGCGGATCGACGAACGCCTGCGCGAGACCAACCTGGGCAAGTGGCAGGGGTTGACCAACGCCGAGGTCGAGGCCGAGTGGCCGGGAATGATCGACCAGTGGCGGGCCGACCCCACGATCGCGCCGCCGGACGGCGAGACCAGGGTCGAGGTCGCGGACCGGGCCTTCGAGGTCGTGGAGGCCGTGGACCGCGAGTTCGACGGCACGGTCATGCTCTGCGCGCACGGAGGCCTGATCTCCGCGCTGACCGGCAAGCTGCTGAACCTGCCCATCGAGTCGTGGGGGCAGCTCGGCGGCATCGGCAACTGCCACTGGACGGTGTTCAGCAGGCGACCGGAAGGCGACGGCCGCTGGCGGCTGTCGTCGTACAACGCCGGGCCCACTCGTTGAGGCTGCTGGTCCTCGCCGACTCGTTGGCGTTCCACGGTCCTGACGGTCCGCTGCCCGCGGACCACGCCGGCCTGTGGCCGAACATCGCCGCCAAGGCGCTGGACGGCCACGTCGAACTCGCGGCAGGCTTCGGGTGGACGGCCCGCGACGCCTGGTGGTCGCTGACCGGCGACCCGCGCGTCTGGTCGCTGCTGCCCCGCACGGACGTCATCGTGTTCGCCGTGGGGCACATGGACACGCTGCCGTCGCCGCTGCCGACCTACCTGCGGCAGGGGCTGCGGTACCTGCGGCCCGACGGCCTGCGCCGGTGGGCCCGCACCGGCTACAAGGCCGCCCAGCCCGCGCTGTCGCGGCTGCTGGGCGGTCGTCCGGTGGCGCTGCCGCCGCACCTGACCGTGCGCTACCTGGCCGACTCGGTGGAGGCCGTGCACCGGTTGGAGCCGGGGATCAAGCCCATCGGGATGGTGCCGTCCGTGCACCGCTCCGCCGCGTACGGCGGCGTTCACACCGGTCGACCCGCCGCCGTGCGCGCCGTGAGGGCGTGGGGCGAGCGGAGCGGCGTGCCGCTGCTGGACGTGGCCGCGGTCGTCGGCGACCACGTGCGGTCGGGGCGGGGCAACCCGGACGGCATGCACTGGGGTTGGGAGGGCCACGAGCTGATGGGTTCCGCGATGGCGGATCTCGTCAGGTCCGTGGCGGTGAGCCACTCGACCGAGTGAGAGCCGTAATGTCCGGTCCCGTGCCCACCACCGTTGTCACCGACTCGACGGCCTACCTGCCGGAGGGGTTCGCCCGACGCCACCGCGTCCGCGTGGTGCCGCTGCACGTGGCGGTGGACGGCCGCAGCCGGCTGGACGGCCTCGACTTCGGCCCCGCGGAACTCGCGTCCGCGCTCGGCGAGCACCGCCGCGTGACGACGTCCCGGCCCACACCCGGCGAGCTGGCCGAGGTGTACCGCTCCGTGCTCGACGGCGGCGCGACGTCCATCGTGTCCGTGCACCTGTCCCGCGAGCTGTCGGGCACGTGGGAGGCCGCGCGGCTGGCCGCCGAGGAGGTCGACCCGGTGCGGATCCGGGTGGTCGACTCGCGCGCGACCGGCATGGGGCTCGGTTTCGCCGTGCTGTCCGCGTGCGCCGCCTCGGAGGCGGGTGAGTCCGCGGAGGCCGTGGAAGCGGCGGCGGCGGGTGTGGCCAAGCGTTTGCGCGCGTACTTCTGCGTCGAGACCCTCGACCACCTGCGCCGCGGCGGCCGGATCACCGCGACCGCCGCGCTGGTCGGCACCGCGCTGGCCGTGAAGCCCGTGCTGCACGTGGAGGACGGCCGGATCGTGCCGCTGGAGAAGGTGCGCACGATGAGCCGCGCCATCGGGCGCCTGGTGGACCTGGCCGCGCTGGCCGCCGGTCACGGGCCCGTCGGACTGGCGGTGCACCACCTCGCCGCACCCGAACGCGCGGCCGAGTTGGCGACCAGGTTGGACGAACGGATCCCCGGCTCGTCGGGCTGCCTGATCTCCGAGGTGGGAGCCGTGATCGGGGCCCACACCGGACCCGGCGTCCTGGGCGTCGTGGTCCTGCCCGGAGACATCTGATCGTCCGGAGTAGACGGAGGGCGGCGGCATGATGCCACACCCCACCGACAAAACCGGTTTCAAGATCCGAAGTTGTCCACACCCCGACCACCTGTCCACAGTCCACGAACTCCTCCTTCGCACCGGACCCCCACCTCCCTAGCGTCGAACCCGTGTTCGACCACCGCACCACCTCTGACACTTCCCGGACCCGTCTCGAAGCACTGGCCGCGCAGGCCGCGGCGGAGCCTTCCCCGAAGACGGTCGTGTTCACCAGTTCCGACGGCGCCGCCGAGCCGCCCCCGCGGTTCCGCTGGGCCCGCCGCAAGGCGGACAGACTGGTGGAGCGCTGGCTGCCCGACTCCGCGCCACCACTGCGCAAGCGCCGCGCGCTCTACGCCTCCGTCGCGGCGACCACCGGCCTGGTGGTCCTCGTGGCCGTCTGGTGGCAGTCGCCGACCCCTGAGGCGCCTCCCGACCTGCCCGTGGCCGTAGCGGCCGTCACGTCGAGCCCACCCGAGCCCCTCGTCGTCAACGTCGTGGGCGAAGTCCCCTCACCCGGCCTGGTGACCGTCACCAGCGGTGCCCGGGTAGCCGACGCGATCAACGCCGCGGGTGGCGTCAACCCCGGCGTCCGTCCCCAGGGCTTGAACCTGGCCCGCAAGGTCGTCGACGGCGAACAGGTCTCCGTCGGCACCGCACCCGTCCCCGTGCCCGCCGAACCGAGCCCCGACGAGAAGCTCGACCTGAACACCGCCACCAAGGAGCAACTGGACGGCCTGCCGGGCGTGGGGCCCGTGACCGCACAGCGGATCCTCGACCGTCGGACCAAGCGCGGCCCGTTCACCTCACTGGACCAGTTGCGCGAGATCGAGGGCATCGGCGACAACCGCCTCGTCAAGCTCCGTGAGCTGGTGCGGTTGTGACCGCCCCGCCCCGCACCGGCCCCGCACCCTCGCAGGCCGCGATCACGCCGCAGACCCGCACCCTGCGCCGGCTCCTCCGCGGCTGGCGAAACCTCACCCGTGCACTCCGGTCGTCCGGCACCCGTCCCCGTGCCGCCCTCACCACGTCCGGCTCGCCTCGTCCCCACGCGACCGGTGCTCCCGCCACGAGCCCGGAGGGCGTGCCCACCCCGTTCGTCCTCCCCGTTCCCCGCTCGCCCGTCGCTCCCGCCTCGATCCACGATCTCCCGTCGTGGCTCGCACTCCCCACCACGAGCGCCGTCGTCGGCTCGTTCCCGCGTCCTCGAACGTCCTGCGTCCGCCTGCTCGCCGCGTCCACCACGGGCCACGACCGCGTGCCCGAGCCGGCCGCACCTCCCGTTCCCCGGCAGTCCGGTTCGACCCCGCGACCCACCCCGGTCACCTCGTGCCTCCGCCTCCGGCTGGGCACGTCGTGAACCCGAGGTACCGCCTGGTCCCCGCCGCTCTCGCGGTCTGGGCGGTGGCACTGGGCGGTCTCCTGTGGAACTGGCCGATCGCCGTCCTCACCGGCGTGATCGCGTGCCTGGTGGGTGCGCTGGCGATCCACAACGACTGGTGCGCGAGGTCGTGCGCGCTGGCGCTGGTGGTCGCCGCTCCGATCGCGGCCCTCTCCATCGGCTTCAGGGTCCACCAGTCGGCCGTGCACCCCGTCCGGTCCGCGGCCACCAACTCGGAAGCGGTCGTGCTCCGCGCGGAGCTCTCCACCCGACCGCGAGGGATGCGCACCGAGGGGTTCGCCGCCAAACCCGGTGGGGTGGACGCGGTGGTCGTCCACGCCGACGTCCACCGGCTCCTCGTGGCGGGCCGAACCCACGAGCAGGGAGGGCAGGTGGTCCTCGTGGCACCTGCCACCGGCTGGCGCGATCTGCTGCCGGGCCAACAGATCACGGCTCGCGGAGTCCTGGCACCGGCGAGGCGGGGTGAGCTGACGGTGGCGGTGCTGCGGGTCCGCGGCCCTCCGCAGGACGTCGGCCCCGCTCCGGTGTGGCAGCGAGCGGCCGAGACCTTGCGCTCCGGTCTGCGCGAGGCCAGCACCACCCTCGATCCCGAACCGGCGGGCCTGCTCCCCGCCCTGGTGGTCGGAGACACGTCCGAGCTCTCCCCGCGGGTCGTGGAGGAGTTCCGCACGGCTGGCCTGGCCCACGTCCTGGCCGTCAGCGGGGCCAACCTCGCCATCCTGTGCGGCGCGGTCCTGTTGCTGCTGAGAGCTTTCCGCGTCGGCCCGCGAGGGTGCGCGGTGGGTGCCGCCCTCGCGCTGGTGGGGTTCGTGATCCTGGCGGGTCCGGAACCGAGCGTGCTGCGGGCGGCCGTGATGGGTGCGGTGGCACTGCTCGCGCTCGTGCTGGGGCGCGAACGGTCCGCGTTGCCCGCCTTGGCCACGTCGGTGATCGTGCTGGTCCTGTACGACCCGGAACTGGGGGCCGATCCGGGGTTCGCCCTGTCGGTCGTCGCCACGGCCGCGCTGGTCCTCCTCGCTCCGAGGTGGGCGGCGTCGCTGAGGGAGCGCGGAGTGCCGATCGGACTCGCCGAAGTGCTGGCGGTGCCGGTGGCCGCGAGCCTCGCTACCGCGCCGCTGGTGGTCGGCATCTCGGGCCGGATCAGCCTGGTCGCGGTGGTGGCCAACATGGTGGTCGCTCCGGTGGTCGCGCCCGCGACCGTGCTGGGGGTGCTGGCCGCGGTGGTCGCGCCGCTGCACGGTGGTGCCGCCCGGCTGCTGGTCGAGTTGGCGGGGCCGGAAGCCCGTTGGCTGATCACGGTGGGCAGACGCGCGTCGGAGGTGCCCCACGCGTCCGTCCGCTGGCCCGGTGGCTGGTGGGGTGGAGTCCTGCTGGCGGTCGTCCTCCTGGTCGTCCACGGGCTGTTCAAGGCACGGCGAACCCGTGCGCTGCTGGCCGCCGCCCTGCTGGGTGGGGTGCTGGTGCTGGTCCCCACCAGCGTCGTGACACCGGGTTGGCCGCCGGTCGGCTGGTCGGCCGTCGCGTGCGACGTGGGCCAGGGCGACGCGGTTGTGCTGGCCACGGCGGAACCCGGTCGGGCCGTACTGGTGGACACCGGTCCTGATCCGGGACCGGTCACGTCCTGCCTGCGCCGCTTGGGGGTTCGGCGCATTCCGCTGCTGGTGCTCAGCCACCTGCACGCGGACCACATCGGCGGGCTCACGGCCGTGCTCGCCGACCGCAGCGTGGGAGCGGTCGCCGTCGGACCGTCGCACGAACCGAACTGGGCATGGGAGGAGGTCCGCCGCCAGACCCGAGCGGCCGACGTGGAACTGGTCGCACTGACCGCGGGCCAACGCCTGGAGTTGCCGGGCCTGGTCCTGGAAGTGCTGGGGCCCAGGGGAAGAGCGGTCCCGGACGAAGACGACAACACCGCGATCAACGACTCGTCGCTCGTGCTGCGCGCCCACACCGAAGCCGGTCGGGTGCTGCTGACCGGTGACATCGAACTGGAGGGTCAAGCGGACCTGCTCGGTGGCCACGTCGACGTGACCGCCGAGGTGCTCAAGGTTCCCCACCACGGGTCGAGGTTCTCGGTGCCCGAGTTCCTCGCGCAGGTCAAACCCAGGATCGCCCTGGTCAGCGTTGGCGAGGGCAACCGCTACGGCCATCCGAACGGCGCCGTGCTCGACGCGCTCACCGGGCGTGGGGCGCTGGTGCTGCGCACCGACCGGGACGGCGACACCGCCGTCCTCGGTGGAGAGACCGGACCGCGCGTCGTACGACGCAAGAAGTGAGGAGAAGGACGATGAACGGAACCTGGATCCGGCTGCGCCTCGGCTGGACCGTGCCGGACGGTCGGTCCGCGCTCAGCTGGGTGCTCTGGCAGCCGGGCTACGTGCCCTCCCCGTGGCCGACGGACGAACTGAAACCGGCGTTCACCTACTACGCCTGCGACGAGTTGCGCGGCGGTGGGCGCGGCGTCGTCGCCCGTGCCACCGTCACCGCCGTGCTGCGCCCGACCGAGGTGGTGTCACCCGACGCCGCCCACGAACTCGTCGCGGAACACCTCTTCGACGACACCCTGTCGATCGACGAACTCCCGTGGCACACCAACGCCTACAACCGTTCCAAGTCAGGAGCCCCGTGGCCCCAGCGGATCATGGCGTGGCGCACCGCCACCGAGTCCGTCGGTCCCCACCTCCTCCCCGAACTCACCCGGTTTCCCCGCACGGGGTGGCTGCGCAGCGACAAGATCGGCCTGTGATCACCACAGCGGGGCGAGAGGTCGGCGGAACGTTCAGGCGGTGGTGTCCAGGAAGGGCGCGCGGCCCGTGACGTCCGGGCAGCGTCCGGGATCCACCCGGCGGCAGTTGAACGACCGGTTCACCACCCAGGTCGAGGCCGGAGCGTTCCAGTGCCGGCGGTTGCCTGCGAGACCCGCGATGCGCTGGAAGAGGCACCGACCGAGGAAAGGAGACTCTGTCGCCCGAACAGCAGCGGGTGATCAGCTGCGGGCCATGCCGGGCAAGAACGGCGCTGACACGTCTGCCGATCAGGATCGCGCTGCTGCCGCGAGGCGCGGTGGCGGCAGGGTCGTCCGGGTTGAGCAGCAAGATCCACGCCGTGGTCGGCGCGGCGGGAGGCTGCCGCCGCTCGTGCTCACGTCCTGTCGGGCTCCGGACTCCGTGCTGAACCGGCTGCGCGGCCGGTCGGCCCGCAGCCGTCCGGGTGCGGTGAGGATGGTCGGCTCGTTCGAGCCCGCGCGCTACAGCCGGCGCTGGTTGTCAGACCGCGGAACTGCGTGCGGCGGTTGAGGCAGCGCCTGACCACGTTGTGGTGCTTGTAGTTGCCGGGCTCGAAGGTGGGCGGCCTACCACCGGCCGAGCCCTGGGCGTTGTCGGCGTTCATCCGCCGACCCGCACCCGCTGCCCGTCCACGTCGGTGTCTCGGATCTCGTCCAGCAGTCGCAGCGGTTGCGGGTCGTCGCCGGCCTGGCCGGGCGTAAGGATCACCGCCAGCGGCAGGTCCGTGGTCCGCTTCCGCAACCGCTCGCGCACGGTCTTCCACGGCCCACACCGTTCGGGAAGATCACGCCAAGGCACGCAGGTGCGTTCCCGCAGGACACACCCTAGAACCGGACAGGTCTAGACCATATTTGTTAAGAACCCTTGTCAATGGCTCGCGGTAGCTCTTACTCTCCGCGACAAACCAGTGACTTGGAGGCGTCAGTGCGCGGTCGGAGCGGTGGACCCCCGAGGAGAACAGTCGTCGTACTCGTCGCGGGTGCCTTGATCATGGGAGGTGCGCAGGCCCTTCACGCCGCGCCAGTGGCGTCGTCCGAGCCGTCCGGCGTGCGGTCGGGCACCGGTGGTGAGTCGGTGACTCTGCTGACCGGTGACCGGGTGTTCCCCGGTTCGAAGGGGTCGGCCGGGTACCTGGAGCCGGGGCCTGGGCGAGAGGGGATGTGGTTCTCGACGTTCGAGAGCGACGGGCACAGCTACGTGGTGCCCGCGGACGCGGAACCGTTGCTGGCCAAGGGGGTGCTCGATCGGCGGCTGTTCGACGTGACCGAGCTGATCGCCTCCGGGTACGGGGACGGGCAGCGGGACACGGTGCCGTTGATCGTGACCTACCAGCCTGGGCAGCGGTCGTTCGCCGCCACCGCGGGCACGGCGGTGACGGTCGACCTGCCCAGCGTCAACGGTGTCGCGGTCGACGTCGAGAAGTCGGCGGGCTCCGGGTTGTGGAGCGGGTTGACCGGGGTTGGTGCGCTGGCCGGGTCCGGGATCAAGAAGGTGTGGCTGGACGGGGTGCGGACCGCGTCGCTGGATCGCAGCGTGCCGCAGATCGGGGCGCCCGCCGCGTGGGCGGCGGGCTACACCGGTGAGGGTGTGACGGTCGCGGTGCTCGACACCGGGGTCGACCAGACCCATCCGGATCTCGCGGACAGGGAGGTGGGGGAGCGGAACTTCTCGAACTCGAAGGACGCCGTCGACCACTACGGGCACGGCACGCACGTGGCGTCGATCATCGCGGGCACCGGTGCCAAGGGAGGCGGTGCGTACCGGGGTGTGGCGCACGGTGCGCGGATCCTGGACGTCAAGGTGCTCGACGACTCCGGCAGCGGTGCGGACTCGGGGATCATCGCGGGGATGCAGTGGGCGGCCGAGCAGGGTGTGGCGGTCGTGAACATGAGTCTCGGCGGGTACGACACCCCCGGGGTCGATCCGCTCGAGGAAGCGGTGAACACGCTGTCCACGACGTACGGGACGCTGTTCGTGATCGCCGCGGGCAACTCCGGGCCCAGAGCGGGTTCCATCGGGTCGCCGGGTACCGCGGACGAGGCGCTGACGGTCGGTGCGGTGGACCGCGACAACAGGATCGCGGACTTCTCCAGCCGCGGGCCCGTGGTGGGTGGCGGGGTGATCAAGCCGGACATCACGGCGCCCGGTGTGGACATCGTGGCCGCTCGGCACGCTGACGGGCGCATCGGTCCACCGGTCGTGGACGGCTACACCGCACTGTCCGGCACGTCGATGGCGACCCCGCACGTGGCGGGCGCGGCGGCGTTGCTGGCGCAGCAGTACCCGGAGCTGACGCGTGAGCAGCTCAAGGCGCGGCTCGTCGCGTCGGCCGCTCCCACCGCCGGTCTGACGCCGTTCGAGCAGGGGGCCGGGCGGGTGGACTCGGCTCGGGCGATGACGCAGGCGATCACCAGCCGGCCGAGCAGCGTCGCGTTCGGGTCGCACCAGTGGCCGCACACCGGTGAGCCCCTGATCACCAAGGAGGTGAGCTACGGCAACGACAGCGCGGTGCCGTTGACGCTCGACCTGCGGGTCGACACGACCGCACCGGATGGGGCACCCGCGCCCGTTGGGCTGTTCGCCGTCGAGCCCGCTCGGCTCACGGTGCCCGCGGGTGGCACGGCGACCGCGACGGTCGTGGCCGACGTGGGCAAGGCGCCCGCCGGTGGGCAGTTCGGTGGGGCGCTGGTCGCCGCGTCGGGCACCGCGAGCGCACGGACCGCCGTGGTGGTCGACCTGGAGCCGGAGAGCTACGACCTGGTCGTGAACGGGACCCAGCGGTCCGGTGAGAAGGCTGAGCACTTCTCGGCGTTCATGACGAACGTGGAGACGGGTGAGTTCGTGTCCCTCGCCAAGGACGCGGACGGGAAGCTGCGGCGACGGGTGCCGGTCGGCGAGTACCTGCTGTCGGGGTCCGTGCAGGGATCGGGGGCGGTGTACACGCACGACTCGTTCAGCTACCCGAAGCTGACGGTCAGCGGTCCCACCACGATCGACCTGGACGCGCGGCTGGCGAAGCCGGTCGTGCTGACGCTGCCGGACCCGACGGCGCGGTTGTCGTTGCTGGAGACGGGTTTCCAGCGGGTCCACGGGGCGAAGACCTACCAGATCGGTGGGTTCTCGTTCGGTGGAGGGACGTCGCACGTCGGTCTGGCGCACCTCGGGCCGGAGGCGCCGCCCGGCGAGGTGACCGGGAAGCTCAGCACGAGCTGGGTCGCGAAGGGCGGGGCCGAGTTCTACGGGCTCGCCTGGTACCTGAAGGGGAGGACGCACACGGGGTTGACCAAGGTGGTCGACAAGGCGGACCTGGCGACCGTGCGGGTCGACGTCGGTGCTCCGGGGCCGGGGGAGTCCGTGACGATCGGCAACGCGTCCACCGCTCACGGGCAGGGTGAGTGGGGCTGGGGTGCGATCGAGGCGTTCACCGCGCCCGGTGTGCGGACCGAGTTCTACGGCGGGGAGAACGCGGACTGGGCGCGGCGGCTCACCGTTCAGAGCCCGGAGGGCTACCGGGGTGGGCTGGACGGGCCGCCGAAGTCGTACGCGCCGCGCAAGGCGTACGAGGAGTCCTTCCACCACGCCGTTTTCGGGCCGAGCCTGACGGACAACCGCGGTCGGCCGTGGCTGTACCGCGACGACTCCGAACTGGTGGCGAACCTGCCGCTGTTCGGCGACGGGGCGGGCAACGCCGGGCAGGCGCCCGCGGTGGGCGCGCTGAAGCTCTACCGCGGCGGTGAGCTGCTGGCCGAGAGCGCCTCTCCCGGCTACGGGCGCTTCGCGCTGCCGGACGGTGCGGCGGACTACCGGCTCACCACCGACGCGGTGCGGAGCACGACTCCGTTCAGCACCAGGGTGTCGGCGGTGTGGACCTTCCGGTCCGATCGGACCGCGGAGATCGCGGCGCTGCCGATCTCGGTGATCCGCTACGCGCCGAAGCTCGACTCCGCGGGCACCGCGCCCGCCGGTCGGGTGTTCCCCGTGCCGGTATCGGTGCAGAACCAGGCCGGTGTGGTCCAGGCGCGGAAGCGGATCACGTCGGCCGAGGTGTCCTACGACAGCGGCGTCACGTGGCAGGCGGTCGCGGTGAACGGCGGCCGTGTGCTGACGCTGTCGCACCCGGAGGGCGCCAGGTCGGTGTCGTTGCGGGCCAAGGCGGCTGACCGGTCGGGAGGGAGCGTCGAGCAGACCATCATCGACGCCTACCTGCTGCGCTGACGACGGTGGGGCCGCACCCAAGCTGGGTGCGGCCCCACCGGTGTCGTGGTCAGGGGTGGTGGTTCTACGGGTGTTGTGGTCGGGCTGGGTGTGGCTCCGCCGGTGTCGCGGTCAGGTCGGGTGCGGCCCTACCGGTGTCGCGGTCAGGAGGTGGCCGTTCCGGTCAGCGCCTGGAGGCGAGCGCGTCCAGCACTGCCTGCGCCGACGGCGGCACGGTCGCCAGCGGGGCCAGGGTGTGGGAGACGGCGTCGAGGGTCTTGAGGCCGTCGCCGGTGATGAGCAGCACTGTCTCCGCGTCGGGGTCGAGCTTGCCGGTCTCGACCAGCTTCTTGGCCGTCGCGACGGTCACGCCGCCCGCGGTCTCGGCGAAGATGCCCTCGGTGCGGGCCAGCAGGCGGATGCCCTCGACGACCTCCTCGTCGGTGACGTCCTCGATGGCGCCGCCGGTGCGGCGGACGGCGTCCAGCACGTACGGGCCGTCGGCGGGCGCGCCGATCGCGAGGGAGCGGGCGATGGTGTCCGGGCGGACGGGGCGGACCACGTCGTGGCCGTTCTTGAACGCGGCGGACACGGGGGAGCAGCCGGTGGCCTGCGCGCCGAAGACCTTGTACGGGGTCTGCTCGACCAGGCCGAGTTCGCCGAACTCGCGGAAGGCCTTGTCGACCTTGGTGAGCTGCGAGCCGGACGCGATCGGCACGACGATCTGCTCGGGCAGCCGCCAGCCGAGCTGCTCGGCGACCTCGTAGCCCAGGGTCTTGGAGCCCTCGGCGTAGTACGGGCGGACGTTGACGTTCACGAACGCCCAGTCCTCGTGCTCGGCAGCCAGTTCCTGCGCCAGGCGGTTCACGTCGTCGTAGTTGCCGTCGACGGCGATCAGGGCGCCGTCGTACACGGCGGTCATGAGGATCTTGGCCTGCTCCAGCGAGGAGGGCACGAGCACGACCGACTCCCAGCCCGCGCGGGCCGCGGCGGCGGCGACGGCGTTGGCCAGGTTGCCGGTGGACGGGCAGGCGAGCACGGTGAAGCCGAGTTCACGGGCCGCGGCGAGGGCCACGCCGACCACGCGGTCCTTGAAGGAGTGCGTGGGGTTGCCGGTGTCGTCCTTCACCCACACCTTGCGCAGCCCGAGGGCCTTGGCGAGCCGGTCGGCCCGCACGAGGCGCGTGCCGCCGGGCTCGGTGTTCGGGTGGGACTGGACGGTCGACGGAACGGGCAGGAGGCCGCGGTAGCGCCAGATCGACCGGGGGCCGGATTCGATGTCCTCGCGGCGGATCCGGCCGAAGTCGTAGGCCACTTCCAGCGGCCCGAAACACTCGATGCACGCGTACTCGGCGGCGAGAGGGGTTTCGTGGCCGCACTCGCGACACGAGAGCGCGCGGGCGGGGCCGAGGTCGAACGAGGTGCTCGTGGGCACACTGACAGCAGTCATCGCGAGGTAACTCCTCATCTGTCCCGCATCGCGGGTCGGAATTGGCACCATGACCGTCGAGCGCCCGCACGCGTGCGAGTACCTGACGATCGGGTTGCCGGGGCTTCTTCGGGCCGATCCCTCTGCCCCTCTGGATGAGCGGTATTCAGTTGTGGTCCCCAAGTTACGGCACCCTCCCGCCCTTCGACCACCGGTGTCCACACTTCGGGAGTGCGCGGAGCGTGGGAGGATTCGTGCCGTGAGCGCTGCCGCTGTCGCCCCCGATCCGTTGCAACTCGTGGTCGGCGACGAGGAACTGCTGGTCGAAAGGGCGATCCGCGCGGCCCTGGACGCGGCGCGCGCCATCGACGCCCAGGCCGACCTGACCCGCGTCCGGGTGACTGACCTCACCCCGCCCGAGCTGGCCGAACTGGTCAGCCCGTCGCTGTTCGCCGAGGGGCGGGTCATCGCCCTGGAGGCGGCGCAGGAGGCGGGCAAGGAGATCGCCGACACGGTCATCGCCTACGCCAAGGCCCCCGCCGACGGCATCACGCTGGTGGTCGTGCACTCCGGCGGCGGGCGCAGCAAGGCGGCCAAGGAGCTGCCCGCCGCGCTGAAGAAGGCCGGCGCGGTGACCGTCGAGTGCCCGAAGATCACCAAGGCGTCCGAGCGCGAGGCGTTCGTGCGCAACGAGGTCCGCGCGGCGGGCGGGAAGATCGACCCCGAGGGCGTCTCGGTGCTGATCGACTCCGTCGGCACGGACCTGCGCGAGCTGGCCGCCGCCGCCTCGCAGCTGGTGGCCGACAGCGGCGGGAAGATCAACGCCGACGAGGTGCGCCGGTACCACCGCGGGCGCGCCGAGGTCACCGGCTTCGCCGTCGCGGAGAAGGCCGTGGCGGGGGACCGGGCCGGTGCGCTGGAGGCGCTGCGCTGGGCCATGCAGCTCGGGGTGCCGCACGTGCTGGTCGCGGACGCGCTGGCGGACTCGGTGCGGACCATCGCGCGGGTGTCGGCGGCCGGTCGAGCGGACCCGTTCCAGCTGGCCGGGTCGCTGGGGATGCCGCCGTGGAAGGTGAAGAAGGCCCAGGGGCAGGCGCGGGGGTGGGATTCCCCCGGATTGGCCGAGGCGATGTCGGTGGTGGCCTTGTTGAACGCCGACGTGAAGGGCGTGGCCGCCGACGCCGACTACGCGTTGGAAAGGGCCGTGCTGCGCATCGTGGCCGTGCACGGGCGCCGCTGAGCATCGTCCATCGCCCCGTGTGAGTCTTCTGCCGTGAGCAGTGGCTGGTGGGTGCCGCTGCTCACGGCGGAGGGCAGCTTCCGTGGAACGCCGAGAGGGCGCCACCCCTGGGGGTGACGCCCTCTCGGCAAGGACCCGATCGACGAATCAGATCTGGTTGGCGCGCTTCGCCAGGGCCGACTTCTTGTTGGCGGCCTGGTTGGCGTGGATGACGCCCTTGGTCGCGGCCTTGTCGAGCTTGCGGGACACGTCCTGCAGGAGCGCGGTGGCCTTGTCCTTGTCGCCGGCGTCGGCGGCCTCGCGGAACTTGCGCACCGCGGTCTTCAGGGAAGACTTGACGGACTTGTTCCGCAGCCGAGCCTTCTCGTTGGTCTTGATCCGCTTGAGCTGGGACTTGATGTTGGCCATGCTGACGCCCTCGTTCTCTTACGTTGGGGGTGTACCGCGTTGGTGTTTCGGCCCTGCCGGTGAGGGCAGGTTTCCTCCAGTGCGGAATGCCACGCGGGTACGGCCAGCAAGACTAGCAGCAGGTCGCCGACCAGCAGGAACCGGGCTGGTCAGCGGACCGTGAGCGGGGCCTCGGGAGAGGACCGCCCCGCCGTGGGCCTGCTCTCGACGAGGGACCGGTGAGGGCGTCGCGGGGATCCGCGCCAGCTGAGTTCGCGGCGGTTCAGCCCGTGGAGACGTCCAGGATCCGGAAGGGGGCACCGAGCGGGTCGCCGACCGTGGCGAAGCGGCCGAGGGCGGAGTCGGTGGGGTCGCCCACCGCGATCCCGCCGAGTTCCACGACCCGCGCGACGGCCTCGTCGACGTCCGTCACGCCGAAGTAGGTCATCCAGTGCGGGGGGATGTCGGCGGGCACCTCGTCGGTCATCGCGAACGCGCCGCCGACCGCCCGGTCGTCCACCTTGAACCGCGTGTAGCCCGCGTCGGGGGTGCTCTCCGCCTCGACGTCGAACACGTCGCGGTAGAACTCCGCCGCGCGGTCGAGGTCCCTGGCCGCCAGTTCGTTCCACACCACCGCGCCCGGCTCGTTCACGACGTACGCGCCGATGTGCGTGCCTGCCTCCCACATGCCGAACGACGCGCCGGTCGCGTCCGCCGCGATGGCGCCGCGACCCCGACCCTCCATCTCGAACACCGGCACCAGCAGGGTGCCCGCGTGCTCGGTCGTCAGCTCCACCGACTCGTCCACGTCGTCGGTGGCCAGGAAGGTCGTCCACACCACCGAGAACAGCGCGTCGCGCGGCATCTCGCGGAACCCGGCGACGGGTCGGCCGCGCAGCAGCGCCATCGTGTACCCGTCGGTCTCGTAGTCCCAGCCGAAGAGCCCCCGGTAGAAGTCCGCGGTGGTCTTCAGGTCCGTCGTCAGCTGCTCGACCCACGCGGGCGTGCCGTGCGCGTACGGCGTGGTCAGTTCGCTCATGGCCTGCCTCCCTCGATCACCCGCACAGTCTCGGGGGTGCGGAGCGGCCGCGCGACCCGTGGGGGCGCGCGGCCGGGTGGTCAGTCCTCGGGTTCCTTGCGCGGTCTGCCGCGCTTGGGCTGCTCGGCCGCCGAACCGGGCAGCCTGCCCGCCTCCTTGAGCGCGCGCCTGAGCAGGAACTCGATCTGCGCGTTGGCGCTCCGCAGCTCGTCGCCCGCCCACCTGGTCAGCGCGTCGTGCACCGCCGGGTCGAGTCTGAGCAGGACGCTCTTGCGCTCTACCACGTCGTCCTCAGGTGTACAGCGATCCCGTGTTGACCACGGGCTGGGTCGACCGGTCGCCGCACAGCACGACCAGCAGGTTGGACACCATAGCCGCCTTCCTCTCCTCGTCGAGCTGGACCACGTCGTGCTCGGCGAGCTTCTCCAGCGCCAGCTCCACCATGCCGACCGCGCCCTCCACGATCCTCGACCTGGCCGCGACCACGGCTCCCGCCTGCTGCCGCTGGAGCATCGCGTGGGCGATCTCCGGCGCGTAGGCGAGGTGCGTGAGCCGCGACTCGATCACGTGCACGCCCGCGGCCTGCACCCGTGCCGCGATCTCGATCGACAGCGTCTCGGTGATCACGTCGGCGTTCTCCCGCAGCGACAGCCCCGCCTCGTCGTGGTTGTCGTACGGGTAGCTGTTCGCGATGTGCCGCACCGCCGTCTCGGTCTGGATGCCCACGAACCGCACGAAGTCGTCGACCTCGAACAGGGCGCGGGCGGTGTCGTCCACCTGCCACACGACGACCGCGGCGATCTCGATCGGGTTGCCGTCGGCGTCGTTGACCTTCAGCGCCGACGTCTCGTGGTTGCGGATCCTGGTCGACACCTTCCTGCGCGTGGTGAACGGGTTGGCCCACCGCAGCCCGTCCGTGCGGACCGTGCCGACGTACCGCCCGAGGAACTGGAGCACCCTGGCCTCGCCCGGCGCCACGGTGAACAGCCCGCCCAGCCCGATCCCCCCGGCGACCGCGACCAGCGAGCCCGCGACGATCAGGAGCACGTTCGGGTCGTCGGGGTCGTTCACCACGCTCAGCACGATCGTCGCCGCGCCCGCGAGGGTCACGGCCAGCCCGATGAAGAACGCCGGGATCCCCGACAGCCCCAGAGCCTCGCGCTCCCGGATCGCCGGTGCGGGCATCCGCTCCACTATGTCGGTCGTCGCGTTCATCGTCCCCACCCCTTGTCCTCGTCCCGCTTGCTATTAAAGTGATATCACTTTGATAGGCCTGGTCGCAACCTCCGGCCTCGCCGCGCGTCCACCGACCATGGGCAACCTCGTCGTGCGCACCGCACGGGCCGCCGACTCGCAGGCCATCGTCGACGTCCACGTCCCGGCCCGCCGCAGCTACTACGAGGGCCACCTCCCGGAAGCGGAGCTGGCCGCGTGGGAGGAGGAGGTCCGCGCCACCGGTTACGCCGACCGGGTCGAACGGCCCGACCGGCTCTGGCTGTGCGCGGAGGACTCCGGCGTCGTGGTGGGGTTCGCGCTGGTCGTGGGGGCCGAACTGCTCCAGCTCCAGGTACGTCCCGACCACTGGGGACGGGGGGTCGGCGGCGCGCTGCACGCCGCGTGCGTCGACGTCTGGCGGGCGGCCGGGGCCGAGGTCGCGGGCCTCGACGTGTTCGAGCCGAACACCCGCGCCCGCGGCTTCTACTCCCGCCACGGGTGGTGCGAGGTGGGCCGGGGCGGCGAGCCGCCGCACGTCCGGATGGCGCTCGCCCTCTAGGGCCACGATCGGTGGCGGCACCCAGGCGTCCTGCTCAGCGCCGAACACGCGGCGAGCGCGGCACTAGGTTCGCCGCCGATCGTCGGTTACGGTGCTGGGGCCGCCGCCAGCGGACCTGTGGAGTTGGCAATGAGGCGAGTTCTACCCGTGATCCTGTCGGCCGCGGTGATCTGCGTCGGCGCGGCGGTTCCCGCGTCGGCGGCCGTGGTGAGAGTGACGAGCCTGTCGGCACTGCAAACCGCGTTGAGCAACGCGGGCCCCGGTGACCGCATCGAGCTGGCGAACGGCTCGTACACCGCGAACGCCGCCATCGCGATCACGAGGTCCGGCACCTCCGGGGCGCCGATCACCGTCGCGGCGGCCACCGTCGGCGGCGCCGAGATCAAGGGCAGCACCGGGTTCTCCTTCGCCGCGGGCCTGCACGACGTGGTGCTCCAGGGCTTCGCCCTCCGCCACGGCGGCGGCCTGTCGGTGCCCGGCGACGCCCACCACCTGCGGCTGACCCGCAACTCCGTGCAGCTCACGAGCGCGGGCAACTGGGTCACCGTGAACGGCAACGACGTCGAGGTCGACCGCAACACGTTCCAGAACCGCGGCACCGAGGGGGTGTTCCTCCAGGTCTCCGGCCCCGGCACGACGATCGCGCAGCGGACGAGGATCCACCGCAACCACTTCTACAACCACGCGTTCACCGGTTCCAACGGCGGTGAGTCCATCCGGCTCGGCTACAGCCACAAGCAGTCGCAGTCGGCGCGCGCGGTGATCGAGCTGAACCTGTTCGAGAAGGCCGACGGCGACCCCGAGGCGATCTCGGTCAAGTCGTCGGACAACGTCATCCGGCACAACACGATCCGCGACAGCACGGGCTACGTCGTGCTGCGCCACGGCAACCGCAACCTGGTCGACGGCAACGTCCTGCTCGGCTCCGGCGTCCGCTTCCACGGCAACGACCACCGGGTCGTCAACAACTACGTCCAGAACTCCGGTGACCGCGCGATCGTGTTCGGCACCGGCAGCGAGGCCGACAGCGGTCCGACCAGCACCGGTCACGACCGGCCGGACCGCGTCACGGTCGCGTTCAACACGCTGATCGGCACCGGGCAGGTGGTCGACAACGACGGTGGCGCGTTCCTGCCGAAGGACTGCGTGCTGGCCAACAACATCGTGCGCGGGACGGCGCAGACGCGGTTGGTCGACATCGCGAGCGGGTCGACGGTGCGGTACGAGGGCAACATCGTCTTCGGTGCCACGGCCGGGATCCCCCACGGCTACCGCGACGTCGACCCGAAGCTCGTCGTGGACGCGGCGGGCCTGTCGCGGCTGTCGGCGGGCAGCCCGGCGGTCGACACGGCCGCGGGCAGCTACCCGACCGTGACGACCGACTTCGACCCGCACGCCCGGACCGGCGCGCTGGACGTGGGTGCGGACGAGTTCGGCGGGTCGGTGGCGCGCAAGCCGCTGACGAGGGCGGACGTGGGTCCGTCGGCTCCCTAGCGCGGTCACCGCACTAGAGCAGGCGTTCGGCCAGCGCGACGACCGCCCGCGCGTCGCAGTCGTTCAGCAGCGCGCGCAGGTTGGCCGCCGCGCCCGCGTGCTTGAACTGCGCCTTCGCCAGTGCCGTGCCCCAGGCGAGGTCGTCGTCCTTGGCGGCGGCGAGGTTCCCCAGGTGGTTGCGGAGGATGTGCTGGTAGGCGGGCCACCTGGTGACCAGTTCGGCGATGGTCACCAGGTGGCAGGCGCGGGCGGTGTCCAGGGGAGCCAGCGCGCGCAGGTAGAACTGCCACACGTTGATGAGCCGCTTCTCCTCGCGGATCGACTGCTCGGGTTGGGCGGTCAACCGGCGGTGCAGGTAGTCGCGGACGGCCGGGTGCCGCTCGATGGCGATCACCACGGCCTCGACCACGGGGGCCGGGAGCCGGGAGCCGGTGCCGGGTTCGCCGCCGGTGGTCGCCGACGCCGTGGGCGTCGACCCGGCCGAGGGGCGGGCGGGCTCCTCGACGACGTCCGGAGCGGAGCGGTGCACCGGGCCGAGGTGCGCGTCGAGCACGCGGGTGACGTTGTCGGCGGTGGTCCGGGGCAGCCGGATCGGGAGCTGCACGAGCTTGCGGAGGAACGTCCAGCCGGGACTCGGGTCGTCCGGGTGCGCCACGACCTCGGCCTCGGCGAGCTCCCGGTAGGCGTGGTCGACGTGCGAGGCCACGACCACCGGGTCGAGGCCGAGGACGAACCTGGTGCGGGGCAACGCGTCCGAGAGGAACACGTTGATCGCCTCGAACACCTCGGCGGTGGTCCTCGGGGTGCAGCGGTCGAGGTCGTCGACGAACACGACGAGCTGGAGGCCGCGCTGCTCCAGGTCGAGCAGGAGTTCCGCCACGTCGTGCTGGACCAGGTAGAGGTAGCCGGACCTGGCGTTGTAGTACGGGTCGGCCACCGGTTGGGCGCTCGCCGCGGCCATGCTCACCGGACCCGCGAACAGCTCACCGGGCAGGAACGCCGACGCCCGGTCCCAGAGGTAGCGCTTCGCGGTGTGCAGGAGGCCGAGGACCAGCGGAGCGGCCGGAACGGTGACCAGCCAGGGCAGCGGGATCGGGAGCCTCGCCAGCTGGGCGACGATCGTGAGTCCCAGCCCGAGGACGCCGACGGTGAGGAACGGGGACCTGATCCGCTTCCACAGCTCCCGCTGGGTGTGCCGCCGGTCGATCCGGGCGGTGTTGCTGGTGAACCAGTGCCGCTCACGGCCGTCGGGGTCCGGCAGGAGCGCTTCCTCCACCGCCTTGGTGACGCACTTGGCCAAGCCTGCCCACACCTGTTCGCTGGACTGGTGGCGCCACGGGTTGAAGGTGGCCACGACGGACCCGGTGTGCGGCACGTCGTTCGTCGGACGGCCCACCGGGGGACGGCGCAGCAGGCGGTCGGCCTGCCAGACCCGGAGCCGCTCGCCGGGTCCGGTCTCGACGGTGGTGGGGAACCGGGCCTTGACGAGTTCCAGCACCGTGCTCTTGCCGGAGCCCCACGGACCCTCGACGGTGAGGACGTTCGGGCCGACGTCGGAGTCCGTCGTGGACTGGGGGCGCAGCAACTCGGCCGCGGTGCGGACGAACGCGTCGCGGCCGAGCAGGTCGACGGTGGCCGTCCGGTCGCCGAAACCGCGGGTGAGCACCGGGCCGAGGCGGGGCAGCGGCGGGTGCAGCGGGTCCCACACCTCGACGATCCCGTCCGGTCCCGCCGAGACGACGCGCTGACGGCCGTCGGCGGCCGTGAAGCTGGTCAACGCGCTGATCCGGCCCGAGGGGGCGAAGACCCCGGTCTGCGCGCCCGTGTCGGGGTCCCACACTCGGAGGGTGCCGCCGTCGCTCGCCGACACGAGCAGGTGGCCGCCGTTCGCCACCGGGATCCACTCCAGGGCGGTCACGGTGGTCGTGTGGCCGCTCAGCCGCCGGACCTTCTCGCCGGTGTCGAGGTTCCTCAGCACGAGCGCGTCGTCGACGCCGCAGGTCGCGAGGTGGTTGCCCGCCGCGGCCATCAGCCGGATCCCGGCCGGGGCGGCGAAGTGCCTCCTGCTCCCGCCCGCCTCCACGGTCAGGCCGTCCGCGTGCGCGATGACCAGCCCTCCGCCGTGGGCCGCCACCGCCGTCACGTCCGCGACGCTCGACTCGCCGACCACGTCCGGTGAGTCGACGGAGGCGGTCCGCAGCGCGCCCGCGCCGGTGACGATCGCGATCCGCCGCGCGGACGGGTGGCCGTACAGCGCCACGTCCTGGACCACGTCGTTCACCTGGACGCCGCCGAGGTACCCGGCGGTGTCCGCGTCCCACACCCGCACGCTCCGATCGGTGCTCACGGTCACCAGGTACGACGTCCCGTCCGCTCGCACCACCCTGGCGGGACCCAGGTGGCTGCCCAGCGAACCGCGGGGCGTCCCGGTCTCGGCGTTCCAGAGCGGGATCTCGCCGCTGGCGCACGCCGCCGCGAGCACGGGGACGCCGTCCGAGGCGGTGAACGCGGCCAGGCCGAGCACCACGGCACCCGTGTCGATCGACAGCACCGGGTCGGGGCCGGGGTCCGGGACGAGGGGGCTCGACGAAGGCTCCACACCACCATTGTCGCCTTCGCGGTCACACCGGGTGACGGCGTCGGCGGACCCGTGATGTTTCCGCCACGTTTCCGTCCCGCACTTCCCCGCTCCGGGTAGTGCGCGAACGCCACCCGGCGGGTCAGTATGTCGACCATGGAACGTCGAACGCGCACTTCAGCCCTGCGGCGCGGCCGTGCCGTGACGGCCCCGCGGCCGAGCAAGCTGTTCGACGACTACCTCGACCCCGACCGGCCGCACGCGGGCGCGTACGACGAGATGTTCAACTCCGACGAGGGCGTCCGGTCGGCGTACCGGGCGCTCTACGACTCGATCGCCCCGTCCGAGGTCGAGGACCTGACGGCCCGGTCGGAGGCGCTGGGGCGGGCGTTCGTCGACCAGGGCATCACGTTCTCGCTGTCCGGGCAGGAGCGGCCGTTCCCGCTGGACCTGATCCCGCGGATCCTCACGGCGTCGGAGTGGACCAAGCTCGAGCGCGGCATCGTGCAGCGGGTGCGGGCGATGGAGATGTTCCTCGCCGACATCTACGGCGACGCGCAGATCGTGCGGGACGGGGTGCTGCCGCGGCGGCTGATCACGTCCTGCGAGCACTTCCACCGGGAGGCGACGGGGATCAACCCGCCCAACGGGGTGCGCGTCCACGTGTCCGGGGTGGACCTGGTGCGCGACGAGGACGGCGTGTTCCGGGTGCTGGAGGACAACCTGCGCTGCCCGTCCGGGGTGTCGTACGTGATGGAGAACCGCCGGACGATGGCGCGGGTGTTCCCCGACCTGTTCGCGCGGCACCGGGTGCGGGCGGTCGGCGACTACGCGGTGCACCTGCTGCGGGCGCTGCGCAACGCGGCGGCGCCGAACGCGGCCGACCCGAACGTCGTCGTGCTGACGCCCGGCGTGGCGAACTCGGCGTACTTCGAGCACTCGCTGCTCGCGCGGCAGATGGGCGTGGAACTGGTCGAGGGGCGTGACCTGTTCTGCCGCGACAACCTCGTCTACCTGCGCACGACCGAGGGCGAGCGGCAGGTGGACGTGATCTACCGCCGCATCGACGACGACTTCCTCGACCCGGTGCACCTGCGGCCGGACTCCGTCCTCGGGGTCGCCGGGCTCCTCAACGCCGCCCGCGCGGGCAACGTCGTCATCGCCAACGCCGTGGGCAACGGCGTCGCGGACGACAAGCTCGTCTACACCTACATGCCGGAGATCGTGCAGTACTACCTGGGCGAGAAGCCGCTGCTGCCGAACGTGGACACGTTCCGCTGCTGGCTGCCCGACGAGTGCTCCTCCGTGCTCGACCACCTCGACGAGCTGGTCGTGAAGCCCGTCGAGGGCTCCGGCGGGTACGGGATCGTGTTCGGCCCGTACGCGACGACCAGGGAGCTGAACTCGCTGCGCAAGCGGATCAGGTCCAACCCGCGGGGCTGGATCGCGCAGCCGGTGGTGCAGCTCTCGACGGTGCCGACCAAGATCGGCGACCGGCTGGTGCCGCGGCACGTCGACCTGCGGCCGTTCGCGGTCAACGACGGCGACTCCATCTTCGTCCTGCCGGGCGGGCTGACGCGGGTGGCGCTGCCGAGGGGCAGCCTGGTCGTGAACTCCTCGCAGGGCGGCGGGTCGAAGGACACGTGGGTGCTCGCGCCGCGGTCGTCCACCGTGGAGCGCGAACTGGCGGAGCCGGGGCTCGCGGGTGCGGGGAAGGTGGCCGCCATCGCCGCCGAGCAGGGGCCGGAGCTGTCCAGCTCCCAGCAACAGCAGCAACAGCAGCAGCAGCTTTCGCACCGGACCGGGGAGGCCTGATGCTCGCTCGCAACGCGGAGTCGCTGTACTGGATCGGGCGGTACGTCGAACGCGCGGACGACACGGCCCGCATCCTCGACGTCTCGGTGCACCAGCTGCTGGAGGACGCGACCGTCGACCCCGACGCGACCAGCCGCCAGCTGCTGGCCGTGCTGGGCATCGAGCCGCCGGACGACGGCAAGGTCCTGGACGTGTGGTCGCTGACCGAGCTGGTGGCGTACTCCGGGGACAACGCCGGGTCGATCGTCGCGTCGGTCAGCAGCGCGCGGGAGAACACCAAGGGCGCCCGCGAGGTCGTGTCGAGCGAGATGTGGGAGTGCCTCAACACGATGTACAACGCGGTGCCCGAGCGGCAGCGCTACGCCCGCACGGTCGGCCCGCACGCGTTCTTCTCGTTCGTCGAGGAGCGCGCGGCGATGTTCGCCGGGCTCGCCGACTCGACGATGAGCCGCGACGACGGCTGGCGCTTCCTCGTCCTCGGCCGCTCGGTGGAGCGCGTCGACATGATCGTCCGGCTGCTGCTCTCCCGCGTCGGCGACAAGGCGTCCTCCCCCGGCTGGGTCACGGTGCTGCGCTCGGCGGGCGCGCACGACACGTACCTGCGCACCTACCGGGGCGCGCTGGACGCGGGCCGGGTCGTGCAGTTCCTGCTGCTCGACCGGCTGTTCCCGCGCTCGGTGTTCCACGCGCTGCGGCAGGCGGAGTCGTGCCTGGAGCACCTCGACCACCAGCCCAGCGTGCGGGTCGGGGCGCGCGCCGAGGCGCTGCGGCTGCTCGGCCAGGCCCGCAGCGACCTGGAGTTCCTGCGCCCCCACGACCTCCTCGACGACCTGCCGCGCAGGCTCGAGGCGCTCCAGGCGACCGTCCGCGACGTCGGCGAAGCCGTGTCGTTGCAGTACTTCCACTCCGTGCCGTGGGTGGCGTGGACCAACGCGGAGGTGACCTCGTGAGCTGGCGGGTGCGGGTGGTGCACACCACCGGGTACCGGTACGCCCTGCCGGTCACCCAGTCCTACAACGAGGCGCGGCTGACCCCGCGCGGCGACCGGCGGCAGAACGTCGTCGTCAGCCGGGTCGAGACCACGCCCGCGACCAGGTCCTACCGGTACACCGACTACTGGGGCACCGAGGTCACGTCGTTCGACCTGCACGCCCCGCACGTGGAGCTGAAGGTCGTCGCGTCGTCGGTCGTGGAGACCGGCGAGGAGAACGAGCCGATCCGCTCCGGCGGCTGGGCGGACCTGAAGGCCGACGCGCTGGTCGACCGGTACACGGAGTTCCTGGACTGGACGCCGTACGTGCCGAAGGACAAGGAGCTCGCGGCCGTCGCGCGTGACCTGCGCAGGGGCGCGACCCCGGCGGACGCGGTGCTCGCCGCGTGCCACTGGGTGCACGAGCAGCTCAAGTACCAGCCCGGCTCGACCGGCGTGCACAGCTCCGCGGTCGACGCGTGGCGCGCCCGCGAGGGCGTCTGCCAGGACTTCGCGCACCTCACGCTGGTGCTGCTGCGGGCGATGGGCGTCCCGTCGCGGTACGTCTCCGGCTACCTGCACACCAAGCCGGACGGCGCTGTGCGGGAGACCGTGCGCGGCGAGAGCCACGCGTGGGTCGAGGCCTGGACGGGAGGCTGGTGGGGGTACGACCCGACCAACGCCATCCCGGTCGGGCCGAGGCACATCTGGGTGGCCCTGGGCAGGGACTACGCCGACGTGGCACCC
The DNA here is from genome assembly GCF_057122925.1 of Umezawaea sp. NCBI lineage: Bacteria > Bacillati > Actinomycetota > Actinomycetes > Pseudonocardiales > Pseudonocardiaceae > Umezawaea > Umezawaea sp. Next base: position 51,782 of record NZ_DBNGPQ010000080.1, read on the forward strand.
CTCAAGGGCACCTACTCCGGGGGCGACGCCTCGGCCCTGGACGTGACGGTGGAAGTTACCCGTTTGGCTTGAACCCCTACCGCGTCCCATCCGTAGTCAGGGGCATGCGCCTCCTTCGATCTGCTGCCGCGTCGCTGGTCGTTGTCTTCGCCGCGCTCGCCCTGCCCCTGGCCGGAACCGCGACCGGCCAGCCGGTGAACACCGAGGTCGAGCAGACCCAGTGGGGGCCGCTTGACGCAGCGGCCCGCGACATGTTGGTGAAGGTCCGCCTCGCGGGCCTCTGGGAAGGCCCGGCGGGCCAGATGGGGGTGGAGAAGTCGGCCAACCCCCTCGTGCAGGAGGCGGGTCGGCACCTGATCGAGGGGCACACCGACCTCGACGCCCGCGTGATCGAACTGGGCAAGATGCTCAACGTCCCCCTGCCCACGACGCCCAACGCCGACCAGCAGGGCTGGCTCCGCGAGATGACCGCGGCCCCCGCGGGCAGCGAGGAGTTCGACAAGATCTACGCCAACCGGCTCCGCGCCGCGCACGGCAAGGTCTACATCTTCCTGTCGCAGGTGCGCGCGGGCACCCGCAACACCCTGATCCGCGACTACGCCGACGTCTGCATGCGCACGGTGCTCGACCACATCACGGTGCTGGAGAAGACCGGCAAGGTCGACTTCACCGACACCAAGAACATCCCGATCGCGACGATCGCGCCCGCGGCGGGCGCCGCCGCCCCGCAGGTCAAAGCCGCGGTCGGCCCGGAGATGAGCATGCCGCTCATCCTGGTGATCGGCGGTGTCCTGATCGTGGTGACGCTGGTCGGGCTCAGGATGCTCCTCGGGGGCCGCGCCAAGCAGCGGTTCCGCGGCTAGCACCCCTCGGTCCAGCGGTTCGACGTCCCGCTGGGCGGATCCCCCCGCGCCTCGCCCGGCGCGGGGGGATCCGACCGGTGGACGGGGTCAGCGCCAGCCGTGGCGCGAGCGCAGGACGTCGACGACCGTGCTGAACCGCTCCGGCTCCAGCACGGAGCCCTCGCGGCGGATGTCGTGCTCGTCCAGCTCGAACACGCGGTCCAGCCGCAGGTAGGAGTGCCGCCCGTCGCGGTCCCACCGGCCGGAGCCGAGGTCGGCCCAGTCGTCCAGCTCGTGGCCGTCCGGCTCCTTGCTGGACAGCATCAGGCCGAGCAGCGAGCGCCGGTGCCTGCCCACGACCAGCAGCGGGCGGTCCTTGCCCCGCTCGGGGTCCTCCTCGAAGGGCACCCACGCCCACACGATCTCGCCCGGATCGGCCAGGCCGTCCAGGTCGGGGGAGTACTCCAGGGTGGCGGCGACAGCGGCCGAGTGCACCTCGCGGACCGCGCCCTTGAGCGGGCGGGCGTCCTCTCCATTTGCGAACACCGGCAGAGCTTATGGCCTGCGTCTCACATGAGCAGGTAAAAGCGGGTTCGCGCGCCATGAGATGATGTGGTGTCCCCCGTCCTAATGCGCGAGGAACTTGAGTGACCACGTTCGCCGACAAGACGTTCACGCCTCCGGACCTCATCCGGAACTTCTGCATCATCGCTCACATCGACCACGGCAAGTCGACCCTGGCCGATCGGATGTTGCAGATCACCGGCGTCGTCGACCCGAGGTTGATGCGCGCCCAGTACCTGGACCGCATGGACATCGAGCGCGAGCGCGGGATCACGATCAAGGCGCAGAACGTGCGCCTGCCGTGGCAGGTGGCGGACAAGCCGCACGTGCTGCACATGATCGACACGCCCGGCCACGTGGACTTCACCTACGAGGTGTCCCGAGCGCTGGAGGCCTGCGAGGGCGCCGTGCTGCTGGTGGACGCCGCGCAGGGCATCGAGGCCCAGACGCTGGCGAACCTCTACCTGGCGCTGGAGAACGACCTCGCGGTCATCCCGGTGCTGAACAAGATCGACCTCCCGGCGGCCGACCCGGACAAGTACGCCAAGGAGATCGCGCACATCATCGGGTGCGAGCCCGAGGAGGTGCTGCGGGTCTCGGCGAAGACCGGGTTCGGCGTCCAGGAGCTGCTCGACGAGGTCGTGCTGAAGGTGCCGCCGCCCGTGGGCGACGCCGACGCCCCGGCCCGCGCGATGATCTTCGACTCGGTCTACGACACCTACCGCGGCGTCGTGACCTACATCCGCGTCGTGGACGGCAAGATCACCCCGCGCGAGCGGATCAAGATGATGTCGACCGGCGCGGTGCACGAGATCCTGGAGGTCGGGATCATCTCGCCCGAGCCCAAGCCCAGCGTGGGTCTGGGCGTCGGCGAGGTGGGCTACCTGATCACCGGCGTGAAGGACGTCCGCCAGTCGAAGGTCGGCGACACCGTCACCTCCGAGCGCAAGGGCGCGACCGAGCCGCTGGCCGGCTACCGCGAGCCCCGGCCGATGGTCTACTCCGGCCTGTACCCGGTCGACGGCTCGGACTACCCGGAGCTGCGCGAGGCGCTGGACAAGCTCCAGCTCAACGACGCCGCGCTGACCTACGAGCCGGAGACGTCGGCGGCGCTGGGCTTCGGCTTCCGCTGCGGCTTCCTCGGCCTGCTGCACCTGGAGATCACCCGCGACCGGCTGGAGCGGGAGTTCGGGCTCGACCTGATCTCCACCGCGCCCAACGTGGTCTACCGCGTGGTCATGGAGGACGGCGCCGTGCACACGGTGACCAACCCGTCCGACTGGCCGGACGGCAAGATGGCCGACATCTACGAGCCGGTCACCAAGTGCACGATCATCGCGCCCAGCGACTACATCGGCGCGATCATGGAGCTGTGCCAGAGCAAGCGCGGCCAGCTCGGTGGCATGGACTACCTGTCCGAGGACCGCGTCGAGCTGCGCTACACGATGCCGCTCGGCGAGATCATCTTCGACTTCTTCGACAACCTGAAGTCCCGCACCCGCGGCTACGCGTCGCTGGACTACGAGGAGTCGGGCGAGCAGAGCTCGGAGCTGGTCAAGGTCGACATCCTGCTCCAGGGCGAGGCCGTCGACGCGTTCAGCGCCATCTGCCACAAGGACTCGGCGTACGGCTACGGCACGCGGATGGCGTCGAAGCTGCGCGAGCTGATCCCCCGCCAGCAGTTCGAGATCCCGATCCAGGCCGCCATCGGTTCACGGGTGATCGCGCGCGAGAACATCCGCGCGATCCGCAAGGACGTCCTCGCCAAGTGCTACGGCGGTGACATCACCCGCAAGCGCAAGCTGCTGGAGAAGCAGAAGGTCGGCAAGAAGCGCATGAAGATGGTCGGGCGCGTCGAGGTGCCGCAGGAGGCCTTCGTGGCGGCGCTGTCGACCGACGACGACAAGAAGAAGAAGTAGTAGTCCGAGCCCCATCGGAAGCGCCGTGCGCCACCAGCGCGCGGCGCTTTCGCGTGTCCCGCGACGACGAAGGCCACCCTCGGCAGCGTTGCCGGGGTGGCCTCTGGGTGGGACGTCGAACCTGCTGTCAGATCACGGCCCTCGGAACGGGCGCGCAGACGCGTTCGACGGTGAACGGCCTAGCCGTCAGTTCCCGGTGCGGATGATCCGCTCCATCGACTGGCTGTGCAGGATCGCCTTGATCTCGGCGGCGTCCTCGGAGTCGTGCCGGTCCAGCATGGCGTCCAGGTCCAGCCGGTCGCTCGGGGTGTTGTAGCTGGCCAACTGCCGTTCGAGGCTCTGGCGGCTCCGCCGGGCCGCGCGGCGGCTCGACAGGCTGGTGCGCAGTGTCCTGATGGCGGTGGTGGGGTGTGTCATCTCGTCCTTCGACTAGTGGTGCTCGGTCTTCGTGCACCACCCATCCTTCACCTTTTTTCGCCCTTCTGCATCGATTCCGAGGGTGATCTGTCTCGCAGGACGCCGTTACCTGTGGTATACGGCACGTTCACCCGTTCTCGTAGTAGTCCAGCAGTCGCAGGGCGGTCTCGTACTTCTCGCGCAGGCGCTCGCGCTCGGCCGGTTCGAGCAGCGCCGTCCGGTCCGGCGACAGGTTGTCGGAGATGTCCGCGCGCTTCACCGCCAGTGCGATCGGGTCGGCGGCGACCCTGGCGAGGTAGGCCGACTGGGGCTCGTCGGGGAAGTGGGTCAACGCCTCCACCGCCCGCACGACGATCGACGGGCACTCCAGTTCGACCAGTTCGTCGAGCGTGACGGTCGTGTCCTCGACGACGTCGTGCAGCACGGCCGCCATCTGCTCGGCGACACCGTCCACGTGGGTCATGACCCGCAGCGGGTGGTCGATGTAGGGGTTGCCCGACTTGTCGACCTGGCCCTCGTGCGCCCGACGGGCGAGGTTGACGGCATCCGGGAGCGTGAACGTCATGATCTTCCTCCGACCTCCACGGTCGGATGACCGTGTTGCTGTCCTGTGGCCTGCATTCCCAGTCCACCACGGGATAAACGCCCACCGGTCCGTTTCAGGCCGTTCGGCCCAACCGCCGCGGAGCTTTCGGCCCAACGCGTTCGGAAACCTTGACAGGCGCTAGTGGTCTAGTCCATTTTTCGGGTGGCCCACATCACGTGTCCGGGCCGCGGCCGCCGAGTGGATCTGGTGAGGTGCACGTGGGTACGAAGACGAGACGAGCGCTGGTCGCTGTGCTGAGCGCGCTCGTGGCCTTCGCGGGCCTTGGCTTGATCGTCGTGGGCAACGCGTCCGCGGCGAACCTGGTGGGCAACTTCGGCTTCGAGGCCGGGAACACCAGTTCGTGGACCTGTTCGGGCGGCGCCTCCGCGGTGTCCAGCCCGAAGCGCTCCGGGTCGTTCGCGCTGTCCGGCGCCCCCGCGGGGCAGGACAACGCGCGCTGCTCGCAGACCGTGACCGTGGTGCCGAACACCGCGTACAAGCTGTCCGCCTGGGTGCAGGGCAGCTACACCTACCTCGGTGCCACCGGCACGAGCACGGGTGAGAAGAGCACCTGGACGCCCGGCTCGGGCTCGTGGACGCAGCTGTCGCTGGACTTCACCAGCGCGTCGGCGACCACGGTGACCATCTACCTGCACGGCTGGTACGGCCAGCCCGCGTACTTCGCCGACGACGTCGCCGTGGACGGTCCGGGCACCCCGCCCACGACGACCTCCACCACCACGACGACCACGACGACGACCACCACCACGACCACGACGACGCCCGGCCAGCCCGGGACGTCGCTGCCGAAGCACGTGCTCACGGGCTACTGGCAGAACTTCAACAACGGCGCCAGGGTCTTGAAGATCGCCGACGTGCCCACCACCTACGACATCATCGCGGTCTCGTTCGCCGACGCGGTCCCCGGTACGCCGGGCGCGGTGACGTTCGCCCTCGACCCCGGCCTGTCCAGCGCGCTGGGCGGCTACACCGACGCGCAGTTCAAAGCGGACATCCGGACCGTGAAGGCCCGTGGCCAGAAGGTGATCCTGTCGGTCGGCGGCGAGAAGGGCACCATCGGCGTCGGTGACGCGACGGCGTCGAACAACTTCGCCACCAGCATGAACTCGCTGATCGCGAACTACGGGTTCGACGGCGTCGACATCGACCTGGAGAACGGCATCAACGCCACCCACATGGCGTCGGCGCTGCGCAAGATCCACGCGGGTGGCGGCAAGATCATCACGATGGCTCCGCAGACCATCGACATGCAGTCCACCGCGGGCGGCTACTTCCAGCTGGCGCTGGCGGTCAAGGACATCCTGACGATCGTCAACATGCAGTACTACAACTCCGGCTCGATGCTCGGCTGCGACCAGAAGGTCTACAGCCAGGGCGGGGTGGACTTCCTCACCGCGCTCGCCTGCATCCAGCTCCAGGGCGGGCTCCGCGCCGACCAGGTGGGCATCGGCCTCCCCGCGTCGACGTCGGGCGCGGGCAGCGGCTACGTCTCGCCGCAGACCGTGAACAACGCCCTGAGCTGCCTCGCCAGGGGCACGAACTGCGGCAGCTTCAAGCCGTCGACCACGTACCCGACGATCCGCGGTGCGATGACCTGGTCGATCAACTGGGACGCCAGCAACGGCTGGGCGTTCGCGAACGCCGTGGCACCGCACCTGGATTCGCTGCCGTAGCGGTTACTGTCGGGTGCATGCTGGAACGACTGGCGGTACCCGTGATCGCCGCGCCGATGGCGGGTGGCCTGTCCACCCCGAAGCTGGTCGCGGAAGTGGGGTCGGCCGGTGGCCTGGGTTTCCTGGCCGCCGGCCTGCTCACCGTCGAGGCGCTGGCAGGTCAGCTCACCGAGGTCGCCGAGCTGACCGACCGGCCCTGCGGCGTCAACCTCTTCGTGCCGGGCTCGAAGTCCACAGTGGACCTGTCGGTCTACCGCGAGCGGGTGGCCGAGCAGGCCGCGCTCGCCGGGGTCCGGCCCGGTGACCCGGTGTGGGACGACGACTCCTACGCCGCGAAGCTCGAACTGGTGCTGGCCATGCGGGTGCCGGTGGTGTCGTTCACCTTCGGCCTTCCCGACGTCGACGAGGTGCGCAGGCTGCGCGCGGCGGGCTCGTACACGGTCGTGACCGTGACGACCCCGGCCGAGGCGAGGCAGGCCGCCCAGATCGGCGCCGACGCGCTGTGCGTGCAGGGGGCGGACGCGGGCGGGCACCGCGGCACCCTCACCGACGACGGCGTCTCGCCGGGCGGCGGCGAGCTGTTCGGCACGCTCGCCGCCCTGCGGCTCGTGGCCGCCGCCGTCGACCTGCCGCTGGTCGCCGCCGGAGGGCTGGTGACCGGCGCGGACGTCGCCGCCGTCGTCACGGCCGGAGCGGTGGCCGCGCAGCTCGGCACGGCGTTCCTGCTGTGCCCCGAGGCGGGCACCGCTCCCGGCTACCGGGCGGCGCTGCGGGAGAGGAACCGCCGGACCGCCCTGACCCGCGCGTTCAGCGGCAGGCCCGCCCGAGGGCTGGTGAACCGGTTCCTCAGCGAGAACACCGCGCACGCCCCGGCCGCGTACCCGAACCTGCACCTGATGACGAAACCGATCCGCGCCACCGGTGATCCCGAACTGATGTCGCTGTGGGCGGGCCAGACCTACTCGCTGATCCAGGAGGCACCGGCCGCGGACCTGGTGCGGCGGTTGGACGACGAGGCGCGGACGGCGATCCGGAACGCCGCCGCCAGGTTCGGAGCGGAGTAGACGGTGGGCGAGCTGGCGGATGACGCGGTCGAGCTGGTCCTGGACGCCGATCCGCTGTTCGCCACCCTGCTGGGGGTCGGGGGCCGCGACGACCGGCTCCGCGACGTCAGCGAGGCGGGCGAGGCCGAGATGCGGGCTCGGGCCGTGGCGATCGGCGACCGCGCCCGAGCCGCCGCCGACCCGGACGACCCGACCCTCGCCGTCGTCCTGCACCAGGCGGACGGACTGGTGGACCGGATCGACGCGAAGCTGGTGGAGCACACCTACTCCGAGTCGTTGCTGGCCCCGGTCACCGGGCTGCTCGGCACGCTGCCGCTGGTGCGGCCGACCAGCGGTGCCGCTCAGCGCGACTACCTGGCCAGGCTCGCCGCGATCCCGGGGTTCCTCGCGCAGGTGGCCGACCGCAACCGGGCGGGCATCGCCGCCGGACGGCTCCCGCTCACGCGCCTGGTCCACTCGGCCCTGGCCAGGATCGAGCGCTACCTCGCCCACCCGCACGGCGACCCGCTGGCGAAGGTCCCGCTGGGCGACGGGCTCCTCGCCGAACGCGACCGGCTCCTCGCCGACGTGGTCCGGCCCGCGTTCGCGGACTACCGGCGGTTCGTGGTGACCGAGGTCGAGCCGCACGGCCGCTCCGACGACCGGCCGGGCCTGTGCGCGCTGCCCGGCGGCGACGCGGCGTACGCGGCCCTGGTCCGGGTGTTCACCACCACCGACCGCACCCCCGAGGAGCTGCACCGGACCGGGGTGGACCTGATCGCCCGGCTCGCCGACGAGTACGCCGCGCTGGGCTACCCGACGCTGGCCGCCGTGCGCGAGCGGATGGACACCCTGAGGTGGCGCGACGCGGAGGAGGTGCTGGCCGTCGCCCGCGGCACGATCGAGCGCGCCGAGCGCGCCGCGCCGTCGTGGTTCGGCCGCGTGCCGGTCGCGAAGTGCGTGGTGGAGCAGGTCCCCGAGGCCGACGAGCTCAACGCTCCGATGGCGTACTACATCGACCCCGCGATGGACGGGTCGCGGCCGGGCACCTACTTCGTCAACGCCCACCGGGTGCGGGAGCAGAACCGCACGACCGCCGAGTCCGTCGCCTTCCACGAAGCCGTTCCGGGGCACCACTTCCAGCTCGCGCTGCTCCAGGAGGTCGAGGGCCTGCCGCTGCTGCGCCGGGTGGCGTCGATCGAGGCGCACATCGAGGGCTGGGCGCTCTACACCGAGCGGCTCGCCGACGAGATGGGGCTCTACACCGACGACGTCGCCAGGCTGGGGATGCTCGCGAGCGACTCGATGCGGGCCGCCAGGCTGGTGGTCGACACCGGGCTGCACGCGTTCGGCTGGAGCCGCGCGCGGGTCGTGGAGTACCTGCGGGAGTTCACCGCCATGTCCGACGTGGACATCCAGTCCGAGACCGACCGGTACATCGAGATGCCGGGGCAGGCGCTCGCGTACATGGTGGGGCGCCTGGAGTTCGACCGCCTGCGCGCCGAAGCCGCCGAGCGCGCGGGGGAGCGGTTCGACCTCCGGGGGTTCCACGACCTCGTGCTCGCCAACGGCCCGCTGCCGATGGACGCGCTCGCCCGCCTGGTCGAGCGCCGGTTCCCGTGACGGAGCCCGTCCCCCCGCTGCCGTGGGACGGGGTCGAACGCGGTGCCGCCGGGCTCGGGGGGCGATTCGGGAACAAGGTCCGGCAGTCGGGTGTTGCGACCTGTCGTGAGACTCGAAGTGTGGTCGGACGTCGTGTGCCCCTGGTGCTACATCGGCAAGCGCAAGATGGAGAGCGCCCTGGAGGCGTGGGACGGCGAGCCGGTCGAGGTGCGCTGGCGCCCGTTCCAGCTCGACCCGTCGTCGCCGAACGACGGCGCTCCGATGACCGAGGCGCTGGCCGCGAAGTTCGGCGGGGCGGACGCGGTGAAGGCCGCGCACGAGCGCGTGGAGCAGGTCGCCGCGAGCGTCGGTCTGGAGTACCACCTCGGCGCGACCCGGCAGGCGAACACGCTCGACGCCCACAAGCTGATCAGCCTCGCCCACGAGCAGGGCGTCCAGGGGGCCGTGCAGGAGCGGATCTTCCGGGCGAACTTCACCGAGGGGCAGCACGTCGGCGACCCGGACGTGCTGGTGAAGCTGGCCGCCGACGCCGGCCTGACCGGGGCCGAGGAGGCGCTGCACGACGAGGCGCTGACAGCGCGGGTCCGCCAGGAGCTGGCCGAGGGCATCGGGATCGGCGTCCGCTCGGTGCCGACGTTCGTGGTCGGCAACCGCGGCGTGTCCGGCGCGCAGGACCCGTCCGTCATCCTCGAACTGCTGCGCGGGGCCTGACCACGGGCGCGCCTCCCGCGGGAGGCGCGCCCGAGAGGTCTAGCGGGTGAAGACGATCTTGCCGGAGGTCTCGCCGTCGAGCATCGACCGCAGGCCCTCCTCGGCGCGCTCCAGCGGCAGCTCCTGACCGATCCGCGGCGTCAGGTCGTTCAGCGCGCAGAACGCCAGCAGGTCGGCCAGCTCCTCCCGCGTGCCCATGGTCGAGCCGACCACGCGCAGCTGGAGGAAGAACAGCCGCTGCAACTCGGCCGCCGAGGCGTCCCCGCTGGTGGCGCCGGAGATCACCACGATGCCGCCCGGCTTGAGCGCCTTCATCGAGTGCGACCAGGTCGCCTTGCCGACGGTCTCGAACACCGCGTCCACCCGTTCGGGCAGCCGCGCGCCGGACTCGAACGAGGCGTGCGCCCCCAGCGACTCGGCGAGCGCCCGCTTCTCCTCGGTGCGACCGGTCACCCACACCCGGAACCCGGCCGCGCGGCCCAGCTGGACCAGCGCCGTCGCCACCCCGCCGGACGCGCCCTGCACGAGCATCGTCTGGCCGGGCCGCAGCCCGGACTTCACGAACAGCATCCGGTAGGCGGTCAGCCACGCCGTGCCCATGCAGGCGGCCTCGGCGAACGACAGCCCGGCGGGCTTGGCGAGCGCGTTGCGCCTCGGGACCACGACGTGGTCGGCGAACGTGCCCTGGTGCTTCTCGGTCAGCAGGGTCCGGCCGGGGTCGAGCGTCTCGTCGCCCGACCACGCCGGGTCGCCGATCACGGAGTGCAGCACCACCTCGGTGCCGTCGTCGAGCACCCCCGCGCCGTCGCACCCCAGGATCATCGGGAACCGGTCGGCCTTGATCCCGACGCCCCGCAGCGTCCACAGGTCGTGCATGTTCAGGCTGGCCGCTCGCACCCCCACGCGCACCCAGCCCTCCGGCACCTCCGGTTCGGGACGCTCACCCACCCGCAACGCGGCAAGGGGGTCCTGCGGGCTCGGCTCGGCTGCGTAGACGGCGAACATGCAGCGAACATACCCAGCTGACCTGGGCGGCCTGCGGTGAGGCGCGTCACCGGACTAGGCTCGGTGTCGTGCTGGAGGGGATCGCGCAGTGGTGGGACGGGGTCGAGCTGTGGCTGACCCAGCTGCCCTTCGTGCTGCAATTTCCGCTGATGATGGGGCTCATGCTGCCCCTGTGCCTGGTCGTGGCCCGGCTCATCGACCGCGCGGTCGACCGCGCCTCGGCGCGCGTGACGCCCAACAAGGACGCCGAACCACCGGTCGGGGCGCTGCCGACCGACGTCCGGGAGCCCCACACGCTGCACCTCGGCGGCGGTTCGTAGGCTGGCCCGGTGACTCCTGGTAGGCGCCTCTCCGTCGCGCTCGTTGGCCTGATCGCCCTGGTCGTGTTCGGGTGGGTCTTCAAGGACCTGTCGTCGTCCTCCCCGTCCTCCGGCGGACAGCCCTCGGGCACGGTGTCCGTGAAGCCGTCCGCGCCGGGCCGGTCCACGTCGGCCGCTCCCGGCGGTGAGCAGGCGAGCCAGGAGTCCGGGCTGGCGGTCAGACCGCTGTCGAGCCTGCCCCCGGAGGCCGCGCAGACGTGGAAGCTGATCGAGCAGAACGGGCCGTTCCCGTACCCGCGCAACGACGGCGTCCAGTTCCAGAACCGCGAGAAGCGCCTGCCCGCCAAGCCCGGCGAGTACTACAAGGAGTACACGGTGCCGACCCCCGGAAGCCCGGACCGCGGAGCGCGGAGGCTGATCACGGGCACCCAGCAGGAGGTCTACTACACCTCCGACCACTACGACTCCTTCGTGATCGTGGACGTGCGGAAGTGACCGTCCAGGAGGCCGTGGAGGCGGCCCGCGACCGCGGCGCGCACCCGCACGTGCTGCGGGGCGACACCATCACCTCGCGGCACCAGGCCATCGAGGCCATCGCCGCCGCCCTGTCGTTCCCCGAGTGGTTCGGGCACAACCTGGACGCCCTCTACGACTCGCTGACCGACCTGTCGTGGCTGCCCGAGGGCGAGCACGTGCTGATCTGGCCGCGGTCGGCCGAACTGGTCCGCCACGACCCGAGGGGCGGCGAGAGCGTGAACGCCGTGCTGGACGACGCCGTGCGGCGCACCGCCGAACTCGGCGACCGCGTGCTGACGGTCGTCCGCGCGGACTGAACCGGCCTTCGCCGCCAGGCGGGGCTCGTCGTGGCGGCGCTAGCGGCCCGCCCGCCGCCACGCCACGGGCGTGACGCCGTGCGCGGTGCGGAACCGGCGGACGAAGTAGCCCGCCTCCCGGTAGCCGACCCGGCGCGCGACCTCGCCGACGGTGAGGTCCGTGTCGGCCAGCAGCCGCCGCGCCTCCCGCATCCTCCGCTCGGTGATCCACTGCTGCACCGTGCGGCCGGTGCGCCTGCCGACCACCGTGGTGAGGTGCCCGGTCGTCAGGCCGACCGCGTCCGCGACGTCCCGCAGCGAGATCGGCTCGTGGTACCGGTTCTCCACGACGTCGAAGACGGCCGCGACCAGCGGCTCCACGCCGGGGTCGCCGGGGAGGTCGACCTGGAGCCTGCCGAGCCGCACCAGCAGCAGCGTCAGGTGCGCGCGGGCGGCGTCCGCGTAGCCGTCCAGCCGCCCGGTCACCTCGGCGTCGAGGTCGGCGAGGTGCCGGGACCAGGCCTGCCGGTCGCCCGGCGGCACCCGGAACCGCTGCCCGCCGCCGCGGTGGTCACCGATGAACGGCGACAGCAGCGGGTGGGTCCGCCAGGAGACCAGCGAGGCGGAGGCCGTCGGGTCGACCGCGTCGACGGGGAAGAACACCGCCCACGCCTCGCCCCGCTCGCTCGGGTGGGTGCGGCCCGGCGCGACGACCGCGCCGGGGGCGATGACGAACGCGTCACCCGCCGCGAGTTCCCAGTCCCGGCCGTCCACGCGCAGCACGCCGTCGCCCTGCTCCACGTAGAACAGCACGAGGAAGTCGTGGGCGTGGGTGCCCAGCGAGGACGTGTGGTCCCGCAGTTCGCCGCCGGTCCAGTGCTCGACCGACACCGACGGCAGGCCCGCGGTCCGGACGTAGTCGACCAGGGGGACGCCCTGCGCCGTGCGACGCGTCGGGCGCAGAGCGCCGTCGTGATCGGAAGATAGTGCCATCAGAGCCGCACTTCATCACTTGTTGGCAGGTCAGGGCGTTGGAAGGCTAGCAGGGTCAGCCGAACTTCGTTCCTGGGAGAACACCGTGACCACAGACCGCGCCTACCTGCCCGCGATGGGCAAGCGCTCGCTGCTGCCGTTCTACGACGTGTTCAGCATGCTCCTCGGCGCCAAGGACGCCCAGTGGCAGCTCGTCGCCCAGGCCGCCCTGCCCCCTCGCGGCACCGTGCTGGAGATCGGCTGCGGCACCGGCACCGTGCTGCTGCTGGCCAAGCGCGCGGCGCCGGGTGCGACGGTGATCGGCCTCGACCCCGACCCGGACGCGCTCGCGCTCGCCCGGCGCAAGGCGGCCCGCGCCGGGGTGGACATCGGGCTCGACCGGGGTTTCGCCGACGAGCTCCCGCACGCCGACGGCAGCGTCGACCGGGTGCTGTCGGCGTTCATGCTCCACCACCTGCCCGCGGCCCAGAAGGTCGACGCGCTCCGCGAGGTCCGCCGGGTGCTGGCACCGGGCGGCAGCCTGCACCTGCTCGACTTCGACCACCAGGAGCCCGCGCCTGCGCACCGGCTGTTCTGGTCGAAGCGCGGTCACGGTCACGGGCACCCGCTCGGCGAGACCGCGGTGGCGCTGATGGCCGAGGCGGGCCTGCGCGACGCCGCGGAGGTGAGCAGGGGGAGGTCGTTCCCAGGCGGTTTCGCGCACTACCGGGCGTCTCGGTAACGGCGTGATCTCGGTCGGCGAGCGGGTCGGCGGGGCGACCAGGACAGTGTCGTCCCATGAATCCGCTTCGCCTCGCAGCGCTCCTGACCACCGCCGCCACGGTCGCCGTCCTCGGTTCCGCGCCCGCCTTCGCCGCCTCCGAACCGGGGTGCGACCACGAGCGCCCCATCACGCCGTTCGACGTCGCCGGAGGCGACAACCCGGTCGTCACGGTGACCGGCCGGGTCGTCGAACTCCGAGCGTCGAACACAACCCAGTGCGCCTGGGGGCGCATCTCCGGCGGGACGAACGGCGAGGAGGTCTGGACCGACCGCCGCAAGCCCGACGGCTCCGACTACCAGGGTTTCCTCGGCTACACCCGCATCGACCACGGGGACGGCAAGCACACCGACGCGTTCAAGAACGACAACCGGCTGATGCGCGCCTGCGGCTCCTCGCAGGGGCACATCGAGTGCACCGGCTGGTTCTAGCCCTCCTCGGTCGGAACCCAGGAGGGTGTGCGCTTCTCGACGAACGCCGCGATGCCCTCCTGGCCCTCGGGTCCGCCGAAGTGCCGCGCCGACAGCTCCAGCATGTCCGCGAACACCTCGCCCAGGTTCGACCGGCGCGGCTCCTGGAGCATCTGCTTGGTCGCCGCCAGCGCTCCCGGCGCGCCCAGCGCCAGCATGTCCGCGTAGCGCCGCACCTCGGCGTCCAGCTCGTCGGCGGGCACGGACGAGTTGATCAGCCCGATGTCCTTCGCCCTGGCCGCGCCGAACGCCTCACCGGTGAGGAACAGCTCGTGCGCGGCACGGGGGAGCAGCCGGGGCAGCACCGTCACGGAGATCACCGCGGGCACCACGCCGATGCGCACCTCGCTGAACGCGAACGTCGCGTTCTCGGCCGCCACGGCGATGTCGCAGGCCGCCACGATCCCGACCCCACCCGCCCGCGCCGGACCGGCCAGCCGGGCGACGACCGGCTTCGGACTGGTCCGGATCCGCTCCAGGATCGCCGGGAACTCGTTCACCCCCTGCTCGTTCGCGGTCGTCCCGCCCGCTTCCTTGAGGTCCATGCCGGAGCAGAACACGGTGCCCGTGTGGCTCAGCACGACCACCCGCACGGCGTCGTCGGCCGTCGCGGTCCTCAGGTGGGCGATCAGTTCGGCCCGCAGCCGGGCGGAGAGCGCGTTGCGGTTGTGGGGGGAGTCCAGCGTGATCGTCGCGATGCCGCGCCGCACCTCGTAGTGGACCAGCTCGTCTGCCATGACCCGCACTCTACGATCCCCGGCCCCGGTGCCCGTGGGGCTCGGGGTGGGGCACGCGATCGGGCGAGTCGGTTCTCGCGGTGTCGGTGCGCGGCTGCCTTTCCTCCGGGGGAGAGGAGGTGAGCCTCCAGCGCGGGTCTTGAGTGGATTGACAGCAGTCTGTCAACATGACAGGCTGCTGTCATGAAATCGACGGTGCACCTCGGGGTTTACGACACGCTCGCCGACTGGGAGTTCGGGTTCGCCACGGCGGCGATCAACACGCCCGACTGGCAGCTCTCCCCCGGTCGCCACGAGATCCGCACGGTGGGGCTGACGTTCGACACCGTCACGTCCGCGGGCGGGTTGCGGATCACGCCCGACACCGTCCTGGCCGACCTCGACCCGGCCGACAGCGCGATGCTGATCCTCCCCGGCGCGGGCCTGTGGGCGTCCGGTGCGCTCGCCCCGTTCGCCGCCGCCGCGCGCGGCTTCCTCTCCTCCGGCGTCCCGGTCGCGGCGATCTGCGGCGCCACGACCGGCCTGGCCGCCGAGGGCCTGCTCGACGACCGCGACCACACCGGCAACGCCGTCGAGGAACTGGTCCACGTGCCCGGCTACGGCGGTGCGGACCGCTTCCGGGCCGTGCGGGCGCACACCGACCGCGGGCTCATCACGGCGGGGGCGGCCGGTGCGGTCGAGTTCGCGCGCGAGATCTTCGCCGAGCTGGACCTGTACTCGCCCGAGGTCCTCCAGGCCTGGTACGGCCTGTTCAGCACCGGGGACCCGGCCTGGTTCGGGAAGCTGATGGCGGCGGCGTCGTGATCGCACCGCGGTCCGAGGCCGGTGACGTGCTGACCGACGTGGTCATGCGGACGTTCCGGCTGTACGGGGGGTTCCTGGAGGCGGCCGAGGTGATGACCAAACCGGTCGGGCTCACGGCGGCGTGGTGGCAGGTGCTCGGGGCGGTGCTGCGGGAACCGCTGTCGGTGTCCGGGATCGCGCGGGAGATGGGGCTGACCCGGCAGAGCGTGCAGCGCATCGCGGACCTGTTGGTGGACAGGGGTTTGGCCGAGTACCTGCCGAACCCGGCGCACCGGCGGGCGAAGCTGTTCCGGCCGACCGGGGCGGGGTACGCGGCCGTGGAGAGCCTGCGCGAGGCGCAGTACGCGTGGGCCAACCGGATCACGGCATCCGTTGGGGCGCAGGAGTTGCGGGTGGCGCTGGACGTGATGGACCGGCTGGTGGCGAACCTGGACGCGGACCGGGGGCGACTTCACGAGGTCGAGTGAATTTCCGACCTTCTATGACCACCGGTCCCCAAATACGCTCATGGCCATGACAACACGGTCACGTGGCGGGAGGTCTGGTGTGGACGGTATCGGTGGATCTGTTCGGGTGTCGCGGGTTCGGCTCGTGCCGGGTGTCGTGTGCGGTCTCCGGAACTCCGCACGGCACCCGACACGGTCGGATCAGCCGATGGTGGTGGTCGTCAGGATCGGGTTGGGGTCCGGGTAGCCGGTGGCCGGGGCGTCCAGCGGGATGCCGAAGGCGCTGATGCCCGCGGTGAAGGTGAGGCCCGGCGAGGTGTAGCTGCTGCCGCCCAGCTGGGTGCTGATGGCACCGGAGCCGCCCGCCACCAGGTTCAGGGTGATGGTGGGCAGTTCGAAGTCGGCGCCGCCCTTGATCGGGCCCGCGATGCTGAGCACCACGTTGTTGCCCGACAGGGCGATCGTCGGGGTGCTGCCGAGTCCGGCACCGCCGGTGGCCGTGACGGACTGGAACGTCGAGTTGGCGGGCACGGGAAGCGACAGGGTGATGGTCCTGATCTCGCGCACGGTGTAACCGGCGGCCTCGGCAGGCACCTTGTTCGGTGCCGGGTCGATGACGGCGGTGACCGCGCCACCGGGCGCGACCGTTGCCGGTGCGGTCGCGTCGATCGGTTGGTCGAGGGTGAACTCGGCGCTCTGTCCGAGCGCGGTCGCCTTCAACTTGTACGTGATCGCGTGCGGTTCGGCGGAGGCTGGTGTGCTCGTCGCGAGCAGCAGGGCCAGCGCGGCGAATACGGCTGTCTTCATGTTTCCCTCTCCCCGTTGAGGTGGGAGGGCGTCCAGCGGAAGCGGCGTGCCTTACTGACTACTTGTGAGTAGGTTTCACGTCAAGGGCCTGTCGCCTGATCGGACGAATCACGCGTATTGACGAACCTCGCTGCCCGCCAACGCCGTCGAGTAGCGGTGCAACACCAGTTCGGCCACCTCTGGATCGGCGCCCAACGGGGCCGCTACCAGGGCATCCGGTGCCAGTTCCAGCGTTCGGGAGGTGATGCGGTCCGGCAGCAGACCAGGGGCGAGGAACCACGACGCGACGGCGATGCGGGTCGCGCCGCGAGCCCTCAGGCGGGCCACGGCCGTGGGCACGTCCGGTTGGGTGGCGGAGGCGAACGCGGGTTCGACGCCCGCCCAGCCCGAGCGGGCCGCCCAGCGCGCGGCGGTCGCGGCCACGGCCGCGTTGGCGGGCGCGTGCGACGAGCCCGCGCCCGCCAGCACGATGCCGGTGGTCCGGTCGGCAGGTCGGACGCCCGCTTCGGCGAGCCTGCGCAGCGCGGCCGATTCGAGCCACGGGTCGGGACCGAGGACATCGCCGATCGTGATCGACAGCCTCGGGAACTGGCGCTGCACCTCGGCCACCGCGCCCGGCACGTCCACGCGGGCGTGGAAGGCCTTGCCCAGCAGCAGCGGCACGACGACGGCGTGCCGGTGCCCCTCGCCGTGCACGGTGCGGAGCACGTCGCCGAGCCGGGGCGCGGAGAGGTCGAGGAACGCCGGGCGGACGTCGACCGCCGGGTTGAGCACGCGGACGACGTCCAGCAGTTCCGCGACGGTCGCCGCGGACCGCGGGTCGCGGCTGCCGTGCGCGACGGCGATGAGCGGGGTCATCCGAAGGCCCCCGTCAGACCACGGGCGCGCAGCACGGCGCGTTCCAGCGGGCGGAAGAGGAGGAGTTCGATGCCGATGCCGACGAGGAGGATGAGGAAGATCGCGGCGATCACCATGGAGATGTCGTTGAGCGACTGGCCGTTGTGCAGGAACTGGCCCAGGCCGAGACCGAGCTGCGGGGAGGTCGCGATGATCTCCGCCGCCATCAGCGAGCGCCACGAGAACGCCCAGCCCTGCTTGAGACCGGCGAGGTAGCCGGGCAGCGCGGCGGGCAGCAGGATGTGCCGCGCCGACGACAGCTTGCCCGCTCCCAGCGCCTGGCCGACACGGGGGAGCAGCGGCGGGATCTGGTCGATGCCCGACACGAGGCCGTTCGCGATGGACGGCACGGAACCCATCAGCACCACGAAGTAGATCGCGGTGGGAGTGAGGCCGAACCACAGGATCGCGGCGGGCACCCACGCCACCGACGGGAGGCTCTGCAACCCGGTCAGCAGGGAACCGATGGCCGCACGGACCACCCGCACCTTGGCGATCAGCAGTCCCAGCGGGGTCGCGATGACCACGGCCACGAGGAACCCGAGCACCGCGCGCGACACCGACGTCCACAGGATCTCGCCCGCGTCGCCGGACCGCACCGTCGCCCAGATCGTGTCCCAGACGGCGGCCGGGGCGGGCAGCTGGAACTCCGGCCAGAGCGCCGAGGCCCAGAGCGCCTGCCACGTGCCGAGCAGCAGTCCGAACGCGATCAGCGGCGGCACGGCAGTGTGCAGGAACCGTTGCCAGGGCGACTTCTTCTGGTTCTGAGCGGGAGCGTCGAGCGCGTCCAGCCCGGCGCCGACCGCGGCCAGGCCGCGGTCGGTTTCGAGCGTCTCAGGAGGCTGCGGCGTGGCCACTGATCACCTCTCGCAGGTGTGCGGTGATCTCCTCGATGGAGTCCGCCTCGTCCGCACCGCTCAGGCCGTCGACGTTCCACTCCCGCACGACCCGGCCGGGGCGTGAGGACAGCAGCACGAGGCGCTGGCCGAGCCGGACGGCCTCGCGGACGTCGTGCGTGACGAACACGATGGCCGTGTTGGTCTCGCGCCACACCCGCACCAGTTCGGCCTGGAGCACGTCGCGGGTGATCGCGTCGAGCGCCGCGAACGGCTCGTCCATCAGCAGCAGGCCGGGCGTGCCCGCTTCGGCGCTGCCCAGCGTCGAGGCGAGCGCGCGGGCCAGTGCGACGCGCTGCCGCATGCCGCCGGACAGCTCGTGCGGCCGCTTGGCGCCCGACTCGCCGAGGCGGACCAGCGACAGCAGTTCGTTCGCCTTGGCGCGCCGGGCACCCCTCTTGAGCCCGGCGAGGCGCAGCGGCAGTTCGACGTTGCGCGCGGCCGTGAGCCACGGCATCAGCGCCGCTTCCTGGAACATGACGGCGGGTCGCGAGGTGGTCAGCGCGATGTCGCCCGAGGTGGGCGCGTCCAGTCCGGCGACCAGGTTCAGCAAGGTGCTCTTGCCGCAGCCCGACGCGCCCAGCAGGCACACGAACTCCCCTGGCTCGACCCGCAGGTCGACGCCGTCGAGTGCGACGACGGCGCCCGCGCCGTGGCCGAACACCTTGCGCACGCCCGACAGCGCCACGGCGGCGTTGGTGTCGGACGGGGTCGGGGCCTCAAGCGTGGCGGTCATGGTGTGCCTGCCTTCCCTCGAGTGTTCGGCTACTTCTTGTCCAGGCCCGCGGTGTCGACGGTGGGCTTGCCCGCCGCGGAGAGCACCTTGTTCAGCAGCGTGAAGTCGGCGAAACCGGTCACGTCCGCCGCCTCCTTCGCCACGCCCGCCGTCACGGCGTCCTTGGCCAGCTGCGGGAACTGCTTGGCCTGCGGGTCGACCGTCAGCTCGATGTTCTCGAACGCGCGGTCCAGCACCGGCTCGCCCAGCGCCTTGCTGGTCAGCTTCTTCAGCGACTCGTTGACGGCGGTCTTGGCCTCGGTCTTGTTCGCCGTCGCCCAGTCGATCGCCGCGACCTCACCCCGGAGCAGCGCCTCCACGGTCTGCGGGTGCTCCTTGAGGAACTGGGTGCGCACGATGATCACCGTGGTCGGGAACCTGCCCTGGTCCCACAGCGTCTTCTCGTCCACGAGCACCTTGGCGCCCGCGTCCAGCACCAGCCGCGACGACCACGGTTCCGGAGCCCACGCGCCCTGGATGCCGCCCTGCTTGAACAGGTCCAGGCTCGCCGCGTTCTCCGTGTTGGTCACGTTGACCTGGTCCGCCCCGCTGCCCGCGGCGATCTTCTGGTCCACCAGCCACTTCTTGAACGACACGTCCTGCGTGTTCGCCAGCTGCGGCGTGCTG
This sequence comes from Umezawaea sp., assembly GCF_057122925.1. Classification (NCBI taxonomy): domain Bacteria; kingdom Bacillati; phylum Actinomycetota; class Actinomycetes; order Pseudonocardiales; family Pseudonocardiaceae; genus Umezawaea; species Umezawaea sp. The sequence continues at coordinate 71,530 of NZ_DBNGPQ010000080.1, forward strand.
ATCGTCTTGCCCTTGAGGTCCGCCGCGGAGTTGATGTCCGACTTCACCACGAGCTGCGCGCCGCCCGAGGTCGCGCCCGCGACCAGCCGCACGGCCTCGCCCTTGGACTTGGAGTAGGCGTTGATCGCCGGGCCGGACCCGATGAACGCCACGTCGAGCGACCCGCCGAGCAGCGCGTTGACCTCGTCAGGGCCCGCGTTGAACGTCTGCGTGGTCAGCTTGGTCGAGCCCAGCTCCTTGGCGAACAGGCCCTTGTCGACGCCGATCAGCGCGGCGGCGTGGGTGACGTTCGGGAAGTAGCCGAGCCGCACCTCGGCGGCCGGGCCCTTGTCGTCGGACGCGGCGGGCGCCGCTGCCGGGGTGTCGCTGCCCGCCCGTGAGCACCCGGCGAGCGTGGCGAAGGTCGTCAGTACGGCGAGGGACGTGGCGAGGATCCTGCGGTTGCTGCTCACGGCGGGAAGACCTTTCGGGGGATGTTCAGGGGCCGGGGGAGACGAGGGCGTGGTCGTCGGCGACCGGGGCGGTGTTCCCGCCCTCGGTACAGCTGTCCACGCCGTCGAGCACCGGGAGGCCCGCGCCCACGAGGCCGGCGGCGAGCGTGCCGCCGTCAGCCGCGTCGATCACCAGGAACGCGCCGGTGCGCCTGCTGCTGTAGTACCCGTCCACCGGGAGCGGCTCCGCCGTGCGGATGGCGACCCGGCCGATCTCGTTGAGGCCCAACGAGGTCGGACTGTCCACACTGGCCAGTCGCTGCTCGTCGAAGCGCGCGCGCAGCTCCGTGACGATGGCCTGCACGGTGCGCGCGCCGTGCTTGACCAGGACGCGGGCACCCGGCGTGAGCGGCTTCTCCGACAGCCAGCACAGGGTGGCGTCGAACTCGTCGGTGACCTGCGGGGGAGTGCCCGCGGCGGCGATCAGGTCGCCGCGGGAGACGTCCAGGTCGTCGGCCAGCAGCAGCGTCACGGACTGGCCCGCCGCCGCCTCGGCCAGCGGACCGTCGAAGGTGTCGATCTTCTCCACCGTGCTGCGCAGCCCGGCGGGCAGGACCACGACCTCGTCGCCCACCTTGACCGTGCCCGACGCGACCAGCCCGGCGTAGCCCCGGTAGTCCAGGTGTTCCGGCGTGCGCGGCCGGATCACGTACTGGACCGGGAAGCGGAACTCGCCGTCGTGCGGGTCGGCCTCGACCGGCACCGACTCCAGGTGCTCCAGCAGCGTGGGGCCGGAGTACCAGGGGGTGTTCGTGGAGTGTTCCACCACGTTGTCGCCCGCGAGGGCGGACACCGGGATGTGCACCACCGCGTCCGGGCTGTAGCCCAGCGCTGTCGCGTGCGCGGTGAACTCCTTGGAGATGCGGGCGAACGTGGTCTCGTCGAAGTCCACGAGGTCGATCTTGTTCACCGCCAGCACGAGCCGCGGCACGCCCAGCAGCGCCAGCACGGCCGCGTGCCGCCGGGTCTGCTCGATGACGCCCTTGCGCGCGTCCACCAGCAGGATCGCGAGCTGCGCCGTGGACGCGCCGGTCACCGTGTTGCGGGTGTACTGCACGTGGCCGGGGGTGTCGGCGAGCACGAACGAGCGCTTGTCGGTGGCGAAGTACCGGTACGCCACGTCGATGGTGATGCCCTGCTCGCGCTCCGACCGCAGGCCGTCCACGAGCAGCGAGAGGTCCGGGGTGGACAGCCCGCGGTCGGCGCTCGCGCGGTGCACGGCGTCGAGCGTGTCGGCCAGCACCGACTTGGTGTCGTACAGCAACCGGCCGACCAGCGTGGACTTCCCGTCGTCCACGCTGCCCGCCGTCGCCAGCCTCAACAGGTCGCTCATTTAGAAGTAGCCCTCCCGCTTGCGGTCTTCCATGGCTGCTTCGGACAAGCGGTCGTCGGCCCTCGTGGCGCCGCGCTCGGTCAGCCGCGACGCGGCCACCTCGGCGATGACCTCGCGGATGTCGGACGCCTCGGACTCCACCGCGCCGGTGCACGAGCCGTCGCCGACCGTGCGGTAGCGGATGGTCTTGGTCAGCACGGTCTCCTCGGGCCGGGGGCCGCCCCACGGGCCCTCGGTCAGCCACATGCCGTCGCGCAGGTACACGTCGCGCTGGTGCGAGTAGTAGATCGACGGCAGCTCGATGCCCTCGCGGTCGATGTAGTTCCACACGTCGAGCTCGGTCCAGTTGGACAGCGGGAACACCCGCACGTGCTCGCCCGCGCGGTGCCGACCGTTGTACAGGTTCCACAGCTCGGGGCGCTGGCGGCGCGGCTCCCACTGGCCGAAGCTGTTGCGCAGGCTGAAGATGCGCTCCTTCGCCCGTGCCCGCTCCTCGTCGCGACGGCCGCCGCCGAACACGGCGTCGTACCTGTGGGACGTGATGGAGTCCAGCAGGGGCACGGTCTGCAACGGGTTGCGCGTGCCGTCCGGGCGTTCCTGGAGCCGACCGTCGTCGATCCAGTCCTGGACCTTCGCGACCTCCAGGCGCAACCCGTGCTGGGCCACGACCTGGTCGCGGAACTCGATGACCTCGTCGAAGTTGTGACCGGTGTCGACGTGCAGCAGCGGGAACGGCACCGGAGCGGGCCAGAACGCCTTGATCGCCAGGTGCACGAGCAGCGTGGAGTCCTTGCCGCCGGAGAACAGGATCACCGGCCGGTCGAACTCGCCCGCGACCTCGCGGAAGATGTGGATCGCCTCGGATTCGAGGCGGTCCAGAGTGGTGTGCGGAGTCGGCGCGGTGCTCACGCTCGACCCTGCCAGCAGATCGTCGTTCATCCGTGGAGCCCGCATTCCGTCTTGGCCTGCCCGGCCCACCGACCGCTGCGGGCGTCCTGGCCCGGCAGCGGCTTGGCGGTGCACGGCGCGCAGCCGATGGAGGGATAACCAGCCTGGACGAGGGGGTTCTCCAGGATCCCGTGCTCGGCGATGTAGGCGTTGAACTCGTCGTCGGACCACGGCGCGATCGGGTTGACCTTCACCAGCCCGTTGCGCTCGTCCCACTGCACGATCGGCGTGGTCGCCCGCGTCGGCGCGTCCACCCTGCGAACGCCCGTGACCCACGCGTCGTACCGGGCCAGCGTCCGCTGGAGCGGCACGACCTTGCGCAGCGCGCAGCACCGGCCGGGGTCGGTCTGGTTCAGCAGGCCGAACTGCTCCTCCTGGTCCGCCACCGACTGCTCGGCCGCGGCGTTGACGATGCGCACGTCCGGGTAGACCAGGTCCACCGCGTCACGGGTGCCGATGGTCTCGGCGAAGTGGTAGCCGGTCTCCAGGAACAGCACGTCGACGTCGGCCTTCGCCTTCACGGCGAGGTCGATCAGCACGGCGTCCTGCATGTTGGAGGCGACGATCCAGCTCTCGCCGAACGTCCGCGCGGTCCACTCCAGCGCCTCCGCGGCGGTGGCGTCGGCCAGTTCGACCGACGCGGCCTCCGCGATCACCCTCAACTCCTCGGTCCGAGTGGTCGTGGTCATCGCTTCACCTCCTGTGGCAAGTGCAGTCCAACGAACTTCACGGTGAACACGCGGCGGCAGCCGGTGCAGAGCCACGCCGCGTGGGGCTCCTCCTCGGGACGCAGGTCCTCGTCCCCGCAGTAGGGGCAGTAGAAGGGCGTGGCACGCTCGGTCGCGCTCACTTCAGGTCACCCTCTTCGGCCCGCAGGACCCACTGGGCGAACCGCTCGCCCTCGGTGCGCTGCGCCACGTAGTGCCGCACGACCCGCTCGACGTAGCCCGACAGCTCGGCGGCGGTCACCTTGTGCCCGCGCACCTTGCGGCCGAAGCCCGCGTCCAGCCCGAGCCCGCCGCCGAGGTGCACCTGGAAGCCCTCGACCTGGTTGCCGTCGGCGTCCGTCACGATCTGGCCCTTGAGCCCGATGTCCGCGGTCTGGATGCGGGCGCACGAGTTGGGGCAGCCGTTGATGTGGATGCTGACCGGCGACCCGATCTCGCCCACCACGTCCGCGAGCTCCTTCTCCAGCGTGCTGACCAGGTCGACCGCGCGGGCCTTGGTCTCGACGATGGCGAGCTTGCAGAACTCGATGCCGGTGCACGCCATCACGCCGCGCCGCCACGGCGACGGTTCGGTCTGGAGCCCCAGCTTCGCCAGGTCGCCCTGGAGCGCGGGCACCTCGGCCTCGGGCACGTCCAGCACCACGAGCTTCTGCTGCGGCGTCAGGCGCACCCGCCCCGAGCCCGCCCGTTCGACTGCCTTGGAGACCTCGACGAGCGTGGACCCGGACACCCGGCCCGCGATCGGCGCCGCGCCGACGTAGAACAGGCCGTCCTTCTGCCGGTGCACGCCGATGTGGTCGCGGGGCTGCGCGGGCACCTCCGGCGCGGGGCCGTCGATCAGCGTCCGCTTGAGGTACTCGGTCTCGAGGACCTCGCGGAACCTCTCCGGCCCCCAGTCCGCCACCAGGAACTTGATCCGCGCGCGGTGCCGCAGCCTGCGGTAGCCGTAGTCGCGGAACACGCTGATCACCCCGGCCCACACGTCCGGCACCTCGTCGCGGGGCACCCACGCGCCGAGCCGCTTGCCGATCATCGGGTTGGTGGACAGGCCGCCGCCGACCCACAGGTCGAAGCCGGGGCCGTGCTCGGGGTGGTCCACGCCGACGAACGCGATGTCGTGGATCTCGTGCGCCACGTCGGGGAGCCCGGAGATGGCGGTCTTGAACTTGCGCGGCAGGTTCGAGAACGCCGGGTCGCCGATGTAGCGCTCCAGGATCACGTCGATCGCCGGGCTGCCGTCCACCACCTCGTCCACGGCGATGCCCGCGACCGGCGAACCGAGGACCACGCGGGGGCTGTCCCCGCAGGCCTCCATCGTGGTCAGACCCACGTCCTCCAGCTTCTGCCAGATCGCGGGGACGTCCTCGATGCGGATCCAGTGGTACTGGATGTTCTGCCGGTCGGTGATGTCGGCCGTGTCGCGCGCGTAGGTCTGGGACACCTCGCCGAGCACGCGCAGCTGCTCGGTGGTCAGCCGCCCGCCGTCGGAGCGCACCCGGAGCATGAAGAACTCGTCGTCCAGCTCCTCCGGCTCCAGCGTCGCCGTCCGGCCGCCGTCGATGCCGGGCTTGCGCTGGGTGTAGAGCCCGTACCAGCGGAAACGACCCCGCAGGTCGGCCGGGTCGATGGAGGCGAACCCGCCGTGCGCGTAGATGTTCTCGATCCGCGCGCGGACGTTGAGGGGGTTGTCGTCCTTCTTGCTGCGCTCGTTGGGGTTGAGCGGTTCGCGGTAGCCGAGCGCCCACTGCCCCTCACCACGGCGTTGCTTCGTGCCGCGTTGAGACGTCGTAGTCGGGGGGACCATCGTCGTCCTCCGGGGTTTCGGGGCGCTGGGCGCGCGCGGCCGAGTCCCGGTGGAGCCGTGGTGGGGGTCTCGTCAGCGCACCCGGCGCCGACGGGAACAAGATCAATAGCAGGCGCGGGCTATGCCGAACGACGGCACAACGCGCTGGAGACGCGACGGAAGTCGACGTGGCGGCGCACCACCAGGCGGACTCCGGTCGAGGTCATGGCTTGAGAGTGCCACCTGTCCACCCCGTGGTCCACAGCCAACCGAATGCTGGGACGGCCTCCGACCGTGTGTTAAGTGGGAGACTGGGTCCCATGCCCTCCGCCCTTCCCGCTGGTGATCCCGCACCCGCCGACGGCTCGCTGCCGCCGTCGGCGTTGGCCGGGCTCGGCAGCCGTCCGTTCGGCGTCTACGTCCACGTCCCGTTCTGCGCGACCCGCTGCGGCTACTGCGACTTCAACACCTACACCGCCGGTGAGCTGGGCACCTCCGCCTCGCCGGAGTCCTGGCTGGAGGGCCTGCGGCGCGAGCTGGACCTGGCGGCGTCGGTGCTCGGCACCCCGCCCCGCGCTGACACCGTGTTCGTCGGCGGTGGCACACCGTCGCTGCTGGGCGCCGCCGGGCTGTCCGACGTGCTGGCCGCCGTCCGGTCCTCGTTCGGCCTCGCGCCGGGCGCGGAGGTCACCACGGAGTCCAACCCCGAGTCCACGTCGCCGGAGTTCTTCGCGGGCATCCGTGACGCTGGTTACACCAGGGTGTCGCTGGGCATGCAGTCCGCCGCCCGCCACGTGCTCCAGGTCCTCGACCGCAAGCACACGCCGGGCAGGCCGGTCGACGCCGCCCGCGAGGCCCGCGCGGCCGGGTTCGAGCACGTGAACCTCGACCTCATCTACGGCACGCCCGGCGAGACCGCCGACGACCTCAGGGGTTCCCTCGACGCCGTGCACTCGGCGGGCGTCGACCACGTGTCCGCCTACGCGCTGATCGTCGAGGAGGGCACCGCGCTGTCGCGCAAGGTCAGCCGCGGCGTCCTGCCGATGCCCGACGACGACGTGCTCGCCGACAAGTACGAGCAGATCGACGCCGCCATGGCCGCGCAGGGGATGAGCTGGTACGAGGTGTCCAACTGGGCGACCGACGACGCCGCCCGGTGCGCCCACAACCTCCTCTACTGGCGCGGCCACGACTGGTGGGGCGCCGGGCCCGGCGCGCACAGCCACGTCGGCGGCCTGCGCTGGTGGAACGTCAAGCACCCCGCCCGCTACGCCGAGGTGCTGGCCTCCGGGCGGTCACCCGCCGCGGGGCGCGAGCTGCTCGCCGACGCCGACCGCCGCGTCGAACGCGTCCTGCTGGAGCTGCGCCTGCGCGACGGCCTGCCGCTGGACGTGCTGGACACCGACGGCCAGGCCGAGGCGAAGCTCGCCGCCGCCGACGGCCTGCTGGAGCCCGCCGCGCTGGACGGGGGCCGCTGCGTCCTGACCGATCGGGGGCGGCTGCTCGCCGACGCCGTCGTGCACCGGCTCACATGAGGCCGGATCGGTGCACGGGAGGGCGCGGGCGCTCCGTAAACTTGACCCAACCGCACTCAACAGTGGAGGTGACTCGTCGTGAACGCCGATGAACGCCGGTTCGAGGTGCTGCGCGCGATCGTCGCCGACTACGTCTCGAACCAGGAGCCGGTCGGGTCGAAGGCACTGGTGGAGCGGCACAACCTCGGTGTGTCCAGCGCCACGGTGCGCAACGACATGGCGTCGCTGGAGGAGGACGGCTACATCACGCAGCCGCACACCAGCGCGGGCCGCGTGCCCACCGACAAGGGCTACCGGCTGTTCGTCGACCGGCTCGCCGAGATCAAGCCCCTGTCCACCGCCGAGCGCAAGGCCATCTACAGCTTCCTGGAAGGCGCGCTGGACCTCGACGACGTGCTGCGGCGCAGCGTCCGGCTGCTCGCCCAGCTCACACGCCAGGTCGCCGTCGTCCAGTACCCGGTGCTCAGCGGCTCGAACGTGCGCCACCTCGAAGTCCTCCGCATCACGCCCGCGCGGCTGATGCTGGTGCTCATCACCGACACCGGCCGCGTCGACCAGCGGTCCGTCGACCTCGGCGACGTGATCACCGAGGACAACGTGGCCCGGCTGCGGGCGATGCTGAACTCGGCCATGGTCGGCAGGCGGCTCGCCGAGGCCTCCGCGAAGGTCGCCGAGCTGCCCGACCAGTCGCCGGGCGACCTGCGCGCGGCGATGATCCGGATCAGCACGGTGCTCATCGAGTCGCTCGTCGAACACCCCGAGGAACGGCTGGTGCTGGGCGGCACCGCGAACCTCACCCGCAACGTGGCAGACTTCCCCGGCTCGCTCCGGCAGGTGCTGGAAGCGTTGGAGGAGCAGGTCGTGGTGCTCAAGCTGCTCGCCGCCGCGCGTGATCCGGGGACCATCCTGGTGCGCATCGGCGAGGAGAACGAAGCCGCCGAGATGCGCAGCACCTCGGTGGTGTCCATCGGCTACGGAAGCCATGACAACCTGCTCGGCGGCATGGGGGTCGTGGGCCCGACCCGGATGGACTACCCGGGGACCATGGCGGCCGTACGCGCGGTCGCCACGTACGTCGGGGAGATCCTGACGGCGCGCTGAGGGGCGCGGGAACACGCGGAGACCACGGCCACGTTCGACGTTTCGGGCGAGCACGCAACAGACGCAAGCGGGCGCGGATCGTGCCCGCAGGAGGACAACACGGTGGCGAGGGATTACTACGGCACGCTCGGGGTCGGGAAGAACGCGACCCCGGAGGAGATCAAGCGCGCCTACCGCAAGCTCGCGAGGCAACTGCACCCGGACGTGAACCCGGACGCGGAAGCGCAGTTCAAGGAGGTGACCGCCGCCTACGAGGTCCTGTCGGACCCGAAGAAGCGCCAGGTCGTCGACCTGGGCGGCGACCCGCTGGAGTCGGGCGGCCGCGGTGGCGGCGGTGGCATGGGCGGCGACCCGTTCTCCGGGTTCGGCCTGGGCGACATCATGGACGCGTTCTTCGGCGCCAACAGCGGCGCGGGCGGCGGGCGCGGTCCGCGCAGCCGCGTGCAACCCGGTTCGGACGCGCTGATCCGGCTGGACATGACGCTGGAGGAGTGCGCCGCGGGCACGAACCGCGAGCTGACCGTCGACACGGCGGTCCTGTGCGAGCGCTGCCACGGCGGCGGCTGCGCCGAGGGCACCTCGCCGATCACCTGCGACACCTGCGGTGGTCGGGGCGAGGTCCAGTCCGTGCAGCGCTCGTTCCTCGGCCAGGTCGTCACGGCCCGCCCGTGCCCGGTGTGCCGCGGCTTCGGCGAGGTCATCCCCGACCCGTGCGGCCAGTGCGGCGGCGACGGCCGGGTGCGCTCGCGCCGGACCATCAACGTGCAGATCCCGCCCGGTGTCGCCGAGGGCATGCGCGTGCGCCTCGCGGGCCAGGGCGAGGTCGGCTCCGGTGGCGGCCCCGCCGGTGACCTGTACGTGGAGATCGAGGAGCAGCAGCACGACGTGTTCGAGCGCGACGGCGCCGAACTGCACTGCGTGGTGCGGATCCCGATGACGGCCGCGGCGCTCGGCGCCGTGCTCCCGCTCCAGACCCTGGACGGCGAGGAGGCGCTGGACATCGAGCCCGGCACCCAGCCGAACACCGAGCTGCTGCTGACCGGCCGGGGCATGCCCAGGCTGCGGTCCAACGGCCGCGTGGACGGGCGGGGCGACCTGCACGTGCACCTGGAGGTCGTGGTCCCGACCAAGCTCGACGCCCGGCAGACCGAACTGCTGCGCGAACTGGCCACCGAGCGGGGCGAGGAAGAGCCCACGTTGGCGCACAACGGCAAGAGCGGCGGCGGGTTGTTCTCCCGCCTGCGCTCCGGCCGCGGCAACCGGTGACGCTGCCGGTCTTCCTGGTCGACGCTCTGCCCGCGGGTGACCGCGGGCTCCTCGACGGCCCGGAGGGCAGGCACGCGGCCACCGTGCGGCGGCTGCGCGCGGGGGAGGAGCTGGTGCTCTCCGACGGCTCCGGCGACCAGGTGCGCTGCGTGGTCGACGAGGTGCTGGACAAGGCCGCCCTGCGTCTGGCGGTGCTGGAGCGGTGGACCGTTCCCGAGCCGACGCCGCGCGTCGTGCTCGCGCAGGCGCTGGTGAAGGGCGACCGCGGCGAGCTGGCCGTGGAACTCGCCACCGAGGCGGGCGTGGACGGCGTGGTGCCGTGGCGCGCCGCCCGGTGCGTGACGAAGTGGGAGGAGGGCCCGCGCGGCGCGAAGGCCCTCGCCCGCTGGCGCAGCACCGCCCGCGAGGCCGCGAAGCAGGCCCGCCGCGCTCGGGTGCCGTCGGTCGCCGAACCCGTCGGCACGGCCGGGCTGGCGACGCTGGTCTCGTCGTCCGCGCTCACGCTGGTGCTGCACGAGTCGGCGACCTCGCCGCTGGCCTCGGTGGAGCTGCCCGCCGAGGGGGACGTGCTCCTGGTGGTGGGCCCCGAGGGCGGGATCAGCGACCAGGAGCTGGTGACGCTCACCGACGCCGGTGCTCACGCTGTGCGACTGGGCCCTACCGTCCTTCGTGCGTCAACGGCCGCGGCGGTCGCACTCGGAGCACTGGGTGTACTTACCCGTCGCTGGGAGTGAACATTCGGGCCCAATTTGCTTACTCCTAGCGAACTAGTGCGCAGAAGAGTTACCCTTATCACCTGACGGGGCGATAGAGCTTTGGCCTCTTCAGACCACAGGACTCGCCGGACACCTCCCCCCTCGGTCCGGCGCCGCCGCGCCGCAGCGGGACGACCCCCAGGTCCCCCTGCGGCGCGGCTCCTCTGTACCCGGTCGACGGTTCCGGCGCGCTCCCGCGGGTCGCTCCGGGGCAGGATCTGCGCATGGACCGCATCGTCTACGGGGACCACCCGAGCCAGTTCGCCGAACTCACCGTCCCAGCGGACACGGCCCCCGCGCCCGTCGTGGTGGTCATCCACGGCGGGTTCTGGATGCAGCACTACGACCTCTCCCTCGGCCGTCCGCTCGCCGAGGACCTGGTCTCGCACGGCGTCGCGGCCTACAACGTCGAGTACCGCAGGCTCGGCGGCGGAGGCGGCTGGCCGACCACCGGCGCCGACGTCCTGGCCGCCCTCGACGCGCTGGACGACCCCCGGCTCGACCTCACCCGCGTGGTCACCCTCGGCCACTCCGCGGGAGGTCACCTGGCCGTGTGGGCCGCCGCCAGGCACGACCGGGTGACCGGCGCCGTCTCGCAGGCGGGCGTGCTGGACCTCGCCGCGCACCCCCGGTCGGCGCGGCTGCTCGGCCCCGACCCCGACTACGCCGACGCGTCGCCGGTCGAGCTGGTGCCCGTCGGCGTCCCGGTGGTCTGCGTGCACGGCGACGCGGACGCGGACGTGCCGGTCAGCCAGTCCGAGGCGTTCCACGCCGCGTCCGGGTGCGAGTTCGTCCGGCTGGCGGGCGTCGGCCACATGGACCTGGTCGACGTGCGGACCGGTGCGTGGAAGGCGTGTCGCGAGGCCGCGCTCCGGCTGGCGGGCCAGTAACCTCGGCCGCATGTCGGACGACTGCCTGTTCTGCCGCATCGTCGCCGGGGAGATCCCCGCGACCGTCGTGCACGAGACCAAGACCACCCTCGCGTTCCGCGACATCGCGCCGCAGGCGCCCGTCCACGTGGTGCTCGTGCCGAAGCTCCACGAGCCGCACGCGGTGGCGCTCGCCGAGCGCGCGCCCGGCGAGGTGGCGGACCTGTTCGTGGCCGCGGGCGAGGTGGCCGTGGCCGAGGGGATCGCCGACAGCGGCTTCCGGCTGCTGTTCAACACCGGCGCGGACGCGGGCCAGACCGTCTTCCACGCCCACCTGCACCTGCTCGGCGGCAGGCCCCTCGGCCCGCTGGCCTAGTCGGCGCGGAAGGTCACGCCGACCCGCGCGGTCTCGTCCACCGAGAGCGCGAACACGTCGGGCCGCGCGTAGTGGCCCGACACGTCCAGGTCGCACCGGGCGGCCACGAGGTCGTCCGGGTCGATCGTCGCCGTCAGCAGGCCCGCCGCACCGCGCAGCGGGCCCGCCAGCACGTCGCCGAGCGGCCCGACGACGACGCTGCCGCCCAGGAACGGGTCGTCGTGGTCCGAGGGCGGCTCGTACTGGCAGGCGCTCAGCACGAAGCACCGGCCCTCGCCCGCGACGTGCCGCATCGACGCCAGCCACGCCTCGCGGTCGTCGACGGTCGGCGCGCACCAGAGTTCGACGCCCTTCGCGTACATGGCCGCGCGCAGCAGCGGCATCATGTTCTCCCAGCAGATCACCGCGCCCGCGAGCCCCGCGGCCGTCGGCACCACGGGCATGGTCGACCCGTCGCCGCGGCCCCAGACCAGGCGTTCCCGAGCCGTCGGCACCAGCTTGCGGTGCGTTCCGACCAGGCCTTCCGCCGGGTCGAGGAACAGCGCGGTGCAGTACAGCGTCGACCCGGCCCGTTCGACGACGCCGACGACGAGGCTCGCCCCGGTGCGCGCGGACAGGCCCGCCAGCGCGTCGACCTCGGGACCGGGCACGGCGACGGCCGCCGCGGCGTAGCGCGGGAAACCCGATCCGGTGACCCGGCCGCGCGGGTAGCCGCCGAGGACCGCCTCGGGCAGCACGACGAGCGCCGCGCCGGACTCCGCGATCTCCCGCTCGTAGCCCAGGATCCGCTCCAGCGTCGCCGCCGTGCCCTCCGGCGAGGTGCCCACCTGGAGCACCCCCACCACGAACCCGGCCACCGCTACCCCAGCGCCTGCATCATCGGCGCGTGCAGGCGGGCGCGGTCGCCGGGCACGTCGACCGCGCCGTGCACCATCAGGTCGACCGAGGAGCGCTCCACCAGGCCCCGGCTCTCCAGCCAGGAGCCCAGCTCGTCGCGGTAGGTGTCGACCCGGATGTCGCCGTCCGCCCCCACGGCCAGGTCGCCGATCAGGGTCTTCGCCCCCTCGACCGCGTCCGCCACGACCGGGCCGACCACCAGGCCGTCGACGTTGCGCCAGGTCGCCGCGAACCCGCCCGCGCCGTCGAGGCGCACCTGGTCGGAGAAGCGGAAGTAGTCCTTCCACAGCTCGCCGCGGTCGGCGCCGAACACCTCGGCGTCCGCGCTCACCACCGCGGGGAGGTCGGCCCGCAGCGCGGCGCGGGTCGTGCCGGACAGCTCGCCGGAGCTGAAGCGGCCGGTGTGCGTGGTCAGCCTGGCGACGCTGCGGAAACCGAGCTTCTCGTAGAGCGGGCGGCCCTGCGCGGTGGCGTGCAGGGAGACCACCGGGCAGCCGGCGTTCTCCAGCGCGTGCTCCACGAGCCGCCTGCCGAGGCCGCGACCGCCGTGGTCGGTGGCGACCAGCACCATGCTGAGGGCGGCGTGCTCGCCCGCGTACCGGGTGACGACGGTGGTGCCCAGCAGCGCGCCCGACCGGTCGACGAGGCCGTACCCGGTGCCCTGGTCGAGCAGGAGGCCCCACTTGCGGTCCTCGGCGGGCCAGCCGCGGTCGGTGGCCAGCTCCAGGCAGGCGGCCAGGTCGTCGTAGGCGAGTTCGCGCAGGGTGAGATCGGTGTCCACGGTGGTCCAGTACACACGGTCCGTCCAGCGAGTTCTCCGGGGCCTCCGCGGTGCGGCCCGCCCCGTCGGCGCGGGTCGGGATTACCGCCTTCAGGCGAGGCGGAGGTCAATTCGATGCGTTTTGTCGGTACCGACGACTAATATCGGCCCTGTCAACGATGACCTACCAGGATTGGCGCGAAAGCGCAGGAAGCAGGCCCGAGACCACGTGGTGGGTACCGCAGCGGGTGGAGCCGCCCGATTCCCGGAGGAGCGCCCGGTGACCGTCGCCGCGAGCCCCGCCAACGGGACCAGAAAGTCGTCGTCGGCCGGCCAGGCCTCGACGTACGCCCAGTCCAAGATCGCCGTGCCCGACGAGGCCGTCCTCGCGCTGCTGGGGTCGCGCGACGAGAACCTGCTCCTCGCCGAGGACCTGCTGGACGCGGACGTGCACGTGCGGGGCAACGAGATCACGTTGTCCGGCGAGCCCGCCGAGGTGGGGTTCGCGGAGCGCGTGTTCTCCGAGCTGATCCAGCTCGCGAGCCGCGGTCAGCAGGTCGGCCCGGACACGGTCCGCCGCACGGTCGCGATGCTGTCGGCGAACACGACGGAGTCGCCCGCCGAGGTGTTCAGCCTCGACATCGTGTCCCGCAAGGGGCGGACGATCCGGCCCAAGACGCTGAACCAGAAGCACTACGTCGACGCCATCGACGCCAACACGATCGTGTTCGGCATCGGCCCCGCGGGCACCGGCAAGACGTACCTGGCGATGGCGAAGGCCGTGCAGGCGCTCCAGGCCAAACAGGTCAGCCGCATCATCCTCACCCGACCGGCGGTCGAGGCGGGTGAGCGGCTGGGCTTCCTGCCGGGCACGCTCAACGACAAGATCGACCCGTACCTGCGGCCGCTGTACGACGCGCTGCACGACATGGTCGACCCCGAGTCGATCCCGCGGCTGATGCAGGCGGGCACGATCGAGGTCGCCCCGCTGGCGTACATGCGCGGTCGGACGCTGAACGACGCGTTCATCATCCTGGACGAGGCGCAGAACACGACGCCCGAGCAGATGAAGATGTTCCTGACCAGGCTCGGCTTCGGTTCCAAGATCGTCGTCACGGGCGACGTCACCCAGGTCGACCTCCCCGGTGGCCAGCGCAGCGGTCTGCGGGTGGTCCGGGAGATCCTGGAGGGCGTCGAGGACGTCAACTTCTCGGTCCTGAGCAGCGGCGACGTGGTTCGGCACCGGTTGGTCGGCGACATCGTGGACGCGTACGAGAAGTGGCAGGTCGTGCAGGACGGCGTCGACCAGAACGGGCGCCAGACCGGACCCGGTGCACGGCGTGGAGAGCAGCGCCGGGGACGATGAGCACGTGAGCATCGAGATTGCCAACGAGTCCGGGGTCCCGGTCGACGAACCGTCGATCGTCTCGGCCGCCCGGTTCGCCCTCGACCGGATGGGCGTGAGCCCGCTGGCCGAGCTGTCCGTCCTGCTGGTCGAGCTGGACGTGATGGCGGACCTGCACGAACGCTGGATGGACCTGCCCGGTCCGACCGACGTGATGGCGTTCCCCATGGACGAACTGGACTCGGCCCGCCGCCCCGACGCGGCCGGGCTGGGTCCGGCGTTGCTGGGCGACATCGTCCTGTGCCCGGCCTTCGCCAAGGACCAGGCCAAGAAGGCGGGCCACAGCCTGCTGGACGAGCTGCACCTGCTGACCGTGCACGGCGTGCTGCACCTGCTCGGGTACGACCACGCCGAGCCCGCCGAGGAGCGCGAGATGTTCACGCTCCAGAACCGGATCCTCGCCGACTTCCGGTCGGCGACCGCCGAGGCGGAGCGGCTGGCCGTGCAGCGGGCTTCGGACTCCAAGCTGCTCGGTGCCGTCGGTCTTGAGCACTCGGACCAGCCCGAACCCTCCGACCCCACCACCTAGAGGTCGAACCGGTGACCACGAGTTCCGCGAGCTTGATCTTCCTGGCCGTGGTGCTGGTGCTGGCGGCGGGCCTGTTCGCCGCCGCCGACGCGGCGCTGGGCACGGTGTCCCGCGCACGGGTCGAAGGGCTCCAGCGCCAGGGCCGCACCGGCGCCCGCCAGCTCCTCCAGGTGCTGGCCGACCGGCCCCGCCACGTGAACCTCCTGCTCCTGCTCCGGCTGGCGTGCGAGCTGTCGGCGACCGTGCTGGTCACGGTCGTGTGCCTGCGGCTGGTGTCGCCGCCGTGGCTGGCCGTCGTGACGGCGGGCCTGTCGATGCTCGTGGTCTCCTACGTCCTCGTCGGCGTCGGCCCGCGCACCATCGGCCGCCAGCACCCGTACGCCGTCGGCCTGGTCTCCGCGGCCCCGATCCGGGTGCTCGGCCGCGTGCTGGGGCCGTTGAGCAGGCTCCTGATCCTGGTCGGCAACGCGATCACCCCCGGCAAGGGCTTCCGCGAGGGCCCGTTCTCGTCCGAGGTCGAGCTGCGCGAACTGGTCGACATGGCCCAGGAGCGCGGCGTCGTCGACGAGGGCGAGCGCGAGATGATCCACTCGGTCTTCGAGCTGGGCGACACCATCGCCCGCGAGGTCATGGTGCCGCGCACCGAGATCGTGTGGATCGAGCAGACCAAGTCGCTGCGCCAGGCGCTCGCGCTGTCGCTGCGCACCGGCTACACCCGCGTGCCGGTGATCGGCGAGAGCGTGGACGACGTCGTCGGCGTGGTGAACCTGAAGGACCTGGTGCGCGTCACGTTCGCCGACGAGGCCAACGGCACGACCGTCGGCGAGCTGATGAAGACCGCCACGTTCATCCCCGACTCGAAGCCGCTGGCCGACCTGCTGCGCGAGATGCAGCTGTCCCGCACCCACCTGGTCATCGTCATCGACGAGTACGGCGGCACCGCGGGCCTGCTGACCATCGAGGACATCATCGAGGAGATCGTCGGCGAGATCACCGACGAGTCCGACACCGACGACCGCCCCCCGATCGAGCACCTGGTGGACGGCGCGGTCCGCGTCAGCGCCCGCCTCCCCGTCGACGACCTCGACGCCCTGTTCGGCACCGAGCTGGACGAGCACGAGGTCGAGACCGTCGGCGGCCTGCTCGCCCAGCGCCTCGGCCGCGTGCCGCTGCCCGGCACCGAGGCCGAGATCGCGGGCCTCCGCATGCGCGCCGAGGGCGGCAAGGACGAACGCGGCCGCATGCGCATCACGACCGTGCTGGTCCGCCCCGTGGCGGTTCCGGAGGAGACCGAGGACAAGGAGCGCGAGGACAACCGCGCCTGACCGGCACGGGTGGCCCGCCGTGGAACCGAAGACGAGGACGACCGTGCCTGAGCTGGACCCCGAAGACCAGAAGATCGTCACCCTCGCGCGCTCGGTCCGAGCCCGCACCGGCGCCGCCGAGGGCGCCGCCGTCCGCGACACCGACGGCCGCACCTACACCGCCGCCACCGTCACCCTGCCGTCGCTCGCGCTCACCGCCCTCCAGGCGGCGGTCGCCGCGGCCGTGTCCAGCGGTGCCGAGGGCCTCGAGGCCGCCGCGGTCGTCACCGACGCCGACGAGGTCGACGCGGACTCCGCGGCCGCGGTCCGCGACCTGACCGCGACCGGCCCGATCCTGCGCGCGGACGCCTCGGGCGCGGTGGTGGAGACCGTGACGGTGTAGGCCCCACCCGGTCAGCGCTTTCAGCAGCAGGGACAATGGACGGATGGATGGTTACCGCTCAGGGTTCGCGTGCTTCGTCGGCCGTCCGAACGCGGGGAAGTCGACGCTGACCAACGCGCTGGTCGGCACCAAGGTCGCGATCACGTCGAGCAAGCCGCAGACGACCCGCCACACCATCCGCGGCATCGTGCACCGCGAGGACGGGCAGTTGATCCTCATCGACACCCCCGGCCTGCACCGGCCGCGGACGCTGCTCGGCCAGCGGCTGAACGACCTGGTCCACGAGACCTGGTCGGAGGTGGACGTGGTCGGCTTCTGCGTGCCCGCCGACCAGAAGGTCGGGCCCGGTGACAAGTTCATCGCCGCCGAGCTCCAGAAGATCGCGAAGAAGACGCCGGTGATCGGCATCATCACCAAGACCGACCTCGTGCCGCAGCAGCAGGTGGCCGAGCAGCTCCTGGCGTTGCAGAACATCATGGAGTTCGCCGAGATCGTCCCGGTGTCCGCCGTGGACGGCTACCAGGTCGACACGCTGGAGGAGCTGCTGCTCGACAGGCTCCCGGAGGGGCCGCCGCTCTACCCGGACGGCGACCTGACCGACGAGCCGGAGATGACGCTGATCGCGGAGCTGATCCGCGAGGCTGCCCTCGAAGGCGTGCACGACGAGCTGCCGCACTCGATCGCGGTGCTCGTCGAGGAGATGGCGCCGCGCGAGGGCCGCGACGACCTCATCGACGTGCACGCGAACCTGTACGTGGAGCGCACCAGCCAGAAGGCGATCATCCTCGGGCACCGGGGCGAGCGGCTGAAGCAGGTCGGCATCACCTCGCGCAAGCAGATCGAGGCGCTGCTGGGCAGCAAGGTGTTCCTCGACCTGCACATCAAGATCGCCAAGGACTGGCAGCGCGACCCGAAGCAGCTGCGCCGCCTGGGGTTCTAGATGGCGAACCTGTACCGCGACACGGGGATCGTCCTGCGCGTGCAGAAGCTCGGCGAGGCCGACCGGATCATCACGCTGCTGACCCAGAAGCACGGCAAGGTGCGGGCGGTCGCGAAGGGCGTGCGCCGCACGTCGTCGCGGTTCGGCGCCCGGCTGGAGCCGTTCGGGCACGTGGACGTGCAGTTCTACCCCGGCCGCTCGCTGGACGTCGTGACGCAGGTGGAGACGCTGGACGCGTTCCACGTCAGCCTGGTCGGCGACTACTCCCGCTACACGGCGGCGTGCGCGGTGCTGGAGACGGCCGACCGGCTCACCGCCGAGGAGGGTGAACCGGCGCTGCGGCTGTACCTGCTGGTCACGGGCGCGCTGCGGGCGTTGGCCTCCGGGGACCGGGACGGGTCGCTGGTGCTGGACGCGTTCCTGATGCGCGCCATGTCCATCGCGGGCTGGGCACCCGCCGTGGACGAGTGCGCGCGCTGCGGCGAACCCGGCCCGCACCGGGCGTTCAACGTGCAGGCGGGTGGCGTCGTGTGCGGGAACTGCCGCCCGGCGGGTTCGGCGACGCCGTCGGCGGAGACGCTGCGGCTGCTCGTCGCGCTGCTGCACGGCGAGTGGGACGTGGTCGACGCGCTCCCCGTCGGCGCACGTCGTGACGCGAGCGGTCTCGTCGCGGCTCACCTCCAGTGGCACATGGAGCGCCAGCTCCGCTCACTACCCCTGGTCGAACGCACGGTGCGGCAGGCCGAGGGCTAAAGTTCGGCCACCGCACAGTCTTCGAGAGGAACCCCGACACCATGCTGCGCCGACGGCGGGCCGAACGCGAGACGCGCGTCCCCCGACCCCCGGACCCGCACCCCTCCGGCGCCCGCCCGCCCGCCATCCCGGCGGAGTTCGTGCCCAAGCACGTCGCGATCGTCATGGACGGCAACGGCCGCTGGGCCAACCAGCGCGGCCTGTCCAGGGTCGAGGGCCACAAGCGGGGCGAGGGCGTCGTGGTCGAGGTCGCACGCGGCGCGATCGAACTGGGCGTCAAGTGGGTGTCGCTGTACGCGTTCTCCACGGAGAACTGGCGCCGCAGCCCCGAAGAGGTCAGGTTCCTCATGGGCTTCACCCGCGAGGTGATCCACAACCGCACCGACGAGCTGGACGACCTCGGCGTCCGGGTCCGCTGGGCGGGGCGCAAGCCGAAGCTGTGGCGCAGCGTCATCTCCGAGCTGGAGGACGCGCAGGAGCGCACCAAGGACAACCAAGAGCTCAACCTGGCCATGTGCATCAACTACGGCGGCCGGGCCGAGATCGGCGACGCCGCCCGCGAGATCGCCCGCCTCGCCGCCGCCGGGAAGATCAACCCGGACAAGGTCGACGAGCGCACGCTCGCCAAGCACATGTACCAGCCGGAGATGCCGGACGTGGACCTGTTCATCCGCCCGTCGGGCGAGCAGCGCACGTCCAACTTCATGCTGTGGCAGTCGGCGTACGCGGAACTGGTGTTCCAGGACATCCTGTGGCCCGACTTCGACCGCCGCGACCTGTGGGCGGCGTGCGAGGTCTTCGCCCGCCGCGACCGCCGGTTCGGTGGCGCCGTTGACAAGCCCGACGAGGAGAGCACCGCGTGACCGACGAAGACGCCGCCGCCATCACCGCGGCCCTGCTGACCTCCGCCCGCGAGGCGCTGGAGCTGTTCCACGACGTCCACGTCGACGACGACGGCGCGCTGAGCTTCCTGCACGGCGAGGTCCCGTGCGCGATCCAGGCGATGCAGCTCGCCGAGGGCCTGACCGTCCTGAGCCTCACGTGCGTCGTCGCGTGGGACCTGCCCGAGGACCGCGACCTCGCCGTGTCCGCCGCCGAACGCGCGGGCCAGGGCCTCTTCGGCACGCTCGGCGTCGTGCACACCGATCGCGGCATGGACGTGACCCTGCGGTACGCGTTCCCGGCCGAGGGCATGAAGCCCGAACCACTCAGCACCCTGCTGATGCTCGTGGTCTCCACCGCATCCCAACTGCGCGGCGAACTCCTCGCCGACGAAAGGACCACCTGATGGGTGGCGTGATCATCTACGAGCCCGACGAGGACTCCGCCGTGCTGGAGTTCCCCTGGGTGGTGACCTTCGAGCCGTCCGGTGGCGAGGAGTGGGACTCCTTCGTCTGCGGCCCCTACGAGCGCGCGCACGCCGTCGCGCTGGCCGAGGCGGTGGCGCTGGCCGAGGACGGCATGCTCGCCGTCGTCGAGCCGATGCTGCCGGTCCTGAGCCCCGACGAGGTCCTGGCGACCATCGACGAGCTGCGCGAGGCCGACGAGGAGGTCGAGGAGCTCGACGAGCCGTTCGCGGAGCCCAAGGTCAACGGGACCCACGTGGACCTCGGGCTGGGCGAGACCGACCTGGTCGAGGAGGAGATCGCGGACGACTTCGAGCCGCCCACGCCGGAGGAGGTCAGGGCCGGGATGGAACGCACGTTCCGCCGCCTGCTCGCCGCGACGGACCCGACCGCTTCCTGACCGCTTCGCTCGACGCGGGTGCTGCCGCCGTGGTGGCGGGGGTGCCCGTGTTGGCGTTTCGGCTGGGGTGTTCGCCGGGGTGCGGGGTTTCCGCTGGCGGGTTTTCGCTGCTAGGTTCCCCCGTTGCCATGGCTGGTTGAACGGTCCGTTCACGAGGTGGGTCTTCGCCAGCACGGGCCGACTCCAGCCACGGGCCCTTGCCCCGTCCCCTGGTCCGCCTCCCGCCGCCCTGTCTTTCGCTGCCGCGTTTCCGCTCCCGCTGGCCCGTTCCCGCTCCCACTGCCCCCGTCTCCCGCCCCCAGGTGTGAACGGTCCGTTCACCTGCCCAGAACCTCCACCCCCACCCGCCACCCCAGCCGGTGAACGGTCCCCCCACCCCCACGTTTCCGAACTCGGCGAGAATCCGACATCAGGTGGGTGGGACCGGACGGGGTCGGCCTGGCATCATCTCGGAAGTGACAATCACTTCCGAGATCAGGGGCCGGCGGTCGTCGGGTCGTGGGCCCCTGCGCGGGAAGGTCACCTCGCTGGAGGTGCTCTGCCTGCTGCTGGTCCTCGCGCTGGTCCTCCAGGACTGGCTCGTCGGCGTGCTCGACGCCCCGCAGCTGCGGACGGCGGCGACCGTGTTCGTGGCCGTCTGCGTGCAGGCGATGCCGTTCCTGGTGTTCGGCGTCCTGATCAGCGGAGCCATCGCCGCGTTCGTGCCCGCCAGCGCCCTCCGCCGCCTGCTGCCGAAGAGGACGGCGCTCGCGGTGCCGGTCGCCGGTCTCGCGGGTGTCGCGCTGCCCGGCTGCGAGTGCGCCTCGGTGCCGGTGGCCCGCAGGCTGATGCAGCAGGGCGTGCCGCCAGCGGTGGCGCTGTCGTTCCTGCTCGCCGCGCCCGCGGTCAACCCGATCGTGCTGGTCGCGACGGCGGTCGCGTTCCGGGACGCGCCGATGATGGTGCCCGCGCGGTTCGTCGGGTCGCTGCTCACGGCGGTGGTCATGGGCTGGTTGTGGACCCGGTTCGGCAAGGCCGAGTGGATCGCCGAGCGGGCGCTGCGGAAGTTCGAGGAGCGGGAGGGCGTCTCGCGCTGGACGGTGTTCACCGAGACCGCGCGGCACGACCTGGTCGAGGCCGGTGGGTTCCTGGTGCTCGGCGGGGTGTTCGCCGCCGCGTTCAACGTGCTGGTGCCGACCGCGTGGATGGAGACGCTGGGCGCGCAGATCGTGCTCGGCGTGATCGTCATGGCGTTCCTGGCCGTGATCCTGGCGCTGTGCAGCGAGGCCGACGCGTTCGTGGCCGTGTCGATGACCGCGCTGCCGCTGCTGCCCCGCCTGGTGTTCCTGGTCGTCGGCCCCGCGGTCGACGTGAAGCTGTTCGCCCTCCAGGCGGGTACGTTCGGCAAGTCCTTCGCCCTGCGCTTCGCGCCCGCCACGTTCGTGGTGGCCATCGCGAGCGCCCTAGCCGCCGGAGCCGTGTTCCTGTGAGGCGCGAAACGCAGAACATCCTGCTCATCCTGCTCGGTGGAGCGCTGCTGAAGCTGAGCTTCACCGACATGTACCTGCGGTACGTGAAGGCGGGTCTCCAGCCGCTGCTCATCGCGGCGGGCGCGATCATGATCCTGCTGGCCGGGCTGGCGATCGTGCGCGACCTGCGGGCCACGAAGGAGGTCGAGGTCCACGACGACCACGGGCACGGGTCGTCGCGCAGCCCGTGGATGCTGCTGCTGCCCGTGCTGGCGGTGTTCCTGATCGCCCCGCCCGCGCTCGGCGCGGACACGGTGAACCGGTCGGACCGCAACGCGGCCCAGGAGTCCAAGAGCCTCAACGGGTTCGCGGCGCTGCCGGAGGGGGCGGTCATCCCGCTGAGCCTCGGCGAGTTCGTCACGCGCACCGCGTGGGACGACTCGGGGTCGCTGGACGACCGGGTGGTGAAGCTGACCGGCTTCGTCGCCCGCAAGAACGACTCGACCTACGTCGCCCGGCTGGCGATCTCCTGCTGCGCGGCCGACGCGTCGCCGATCAAGGTGCGCATGACCGGCGGCGGCGGGTTCGACTCCATGCCGACCGACCAGTGGGTGGAGGTCACGGGCAAGGTCGTGCCGGGGTCCGCGACGAAGGAGACGGCCTACGTGCCGACGCTGACCGTCGCGGAGATCGCGCCCATCGCGACCCCCGTCGACACCTACGAGAGCTGACTACCGCTTGCCGGTGCAGTCCGCGCACGTCCCGAAGATCTCCACGGTGTGGCTGACCTCGGAGAAGCCGTTCTCGGCCGCGATGCGGTCAGCCCACTTCTCCACCGCGGGGCCCTCGACCTCCACGGTGCGGCCGCACCTGCGGCACACCAGGTGGTGATGGTGGTGCGCGGAGCACCGCCGGTAGATGGCCTCGCCGGAGTCGGTGCGCAGCACGTCGACCTCGCCCGCGTCCGCCAGCGACTGGAGGGTGCGGTACACGGTGGTCAGGCCGATGCCCTCACCGCGCTTCCGCAGTTCCTCGTGCAGCTCCTGCGCGGAGCGGAACTCGTCGAGCTGGTCGAGCAGCTTGGACACGGCCGTGCGCTGCTTGGTCGAGCGCAGTCCGGGCACCGCTGTTGTCGGGCGCTCGCTTGTCGTCACGGGTCCTCCGTCCCCTCGGTCCGATCGGTCTCGTTGATACCAGCGACCACCGGACGGGCCGCAGTCCCCCCACCCTCCTCGACGTGGATGACCGCGTCCACGACGATGTGCGCCAGGTGCTCGTCCACCAGCCGGTAGACGACCTCGCGCCCGTGGCGTTCGCCGTGCACGACACCCGCGGCCTTGAGGACCCGCAGGTGCTGGCTGATCAACGGCTGCGCCACGCCCAGCGCCTCGACCAGCTCGTGCACGCAGCGCTCCGCCTCCTGGAGCTGGAGGACGATGGCGATCCGCACCGGCGCGGCCAGCGCGCGCAGCAGCTCACCGGCCTCCGCCAGCGTTCGGGCCGACCTCGGCGGGGAGGGGCGGGGAGCGTCGCGTTCGGGGGAGTGGGTGTGCTCGCCGCGCACCGGGACAGTCGTCGCGTCCTGGGTCAAGCGCACGCACCTTCTTCCCGTCCTACCTGGAATGGATTATCAAGACCAATCCTAGGCGCTATCCGGGCAGAACAGAGATCATGACCGCGACCAGCACCAGGACGACGACGATCCGCAGCACCCGCCCGGCGGGCGGGAGCAGCTTCCACGTCGCCGCGAGCAGGGCGAGCACGCCCACCAGCAGGATGCCCAGCAGTGCCGCGCCGAGCACTCCGCGTACCAGCACGCCCGCCGCGAACAGGACGATGACCAGCAGGAACGCCAGCGAGCCCGACACCTTGGCCAGTGGGCCGCCGCCGGGGATCAGGGTGCGCTTGAAGTGGTTCGCCACCGTGGCATCCTTGCACCGTGCTGCTCGTGTGCCGGTTCACCGTGCTCGAACCCGATGTCGCCGATTTCACCGCGCGCGCCGAACGGGCCCTGGAACTGCTGATCGCGCGGCCCGGCTGCCTGCGCGGACTGCTCAGCCGGTCGATGGACGAGGCCGACCGCTGGGTGCTGACGGTCGAGTTCGAGTCCGTCGTCGCCTACCGCCGCGCCCTGTCGCCGTTCGACGTGCGCGAGCACGTGGTCCCCCTGCTGTCCGAGGCCCAGGTCGACGAGCCCGCGGCCTACGAGCCGGTGCTCGTGGCGTCCGGTGGCGCGGTCGCCCGCCAGGTCAGCCTGCTGGCCCAGGACGCGGGCACGGTCCGGCTCGGCGAGGCCTCCGGCCCGTCGGCGACCCCTCGGTGATCGAGCGGCCCGGCTAGCCCGGCCGGAACGCCGCCAGCTCACGCAGCCGGTTCACCCTCTCCGGAGCCTGGTTCGCGTCGAGCAGCCCCAGCGCCAGCCGGGCCTGTTCGGCGGCCTCGGCCCACCGCTCCACCGCCGCGCAGTCCTCGGCCAGCTCCTCGTGGAACCACCCGTCGGGCACCCCGGACGTCCGCGTCCACTCGACGGCCCGGCGCATCAGCTCCACGGCCTCGGCGGGGCGGCCGAGCGCCCGCAGCGTCCTGGCCACGGCGTACCGGGCGACCTCCACCTCGTGCGGGTCGTCCTCGGTCTGCTCGCGCGCGTTCAGGGCGTGCTGGAACGCGGTCAGCGCCTCGGTGAACCGGCCCGCCCCGTGGTGCTCCCAGCCGAGGTTGTTCATCAGGGGGCCGATCCACGCCCGCACCAGGGGGTCGGCGGACCTCCGGGCCAGTTCGACGCCGCGCCGCGTCCACTCCTCGGCGCTGTCGACCAGCGCGGCCATGTGGGCGGCGTCGACGGCCAGGTACTCGTCGCCGCGGTGCCCCGCCAGCACGAACGCGGCGGCGAACAGGGGGAGCGCCTCCGGCTCGGCGCCCGAGGAGCGCAGCAGCCTGCCGCGTTCCAGCAGCACGCGGACGCGGCCCGAGGAGTCGGGTCCGGCCAGAGCCTCGGCGTCGGCCAGCAGCTGGTGGCCCGCGGCGAAGTCGCCGCGCAGGCCCTCCACGCGGGCGAGCTGGGTCAGCACCTCGGCCCGCAGGGCGTCGGTGATGGGTTCCGCGAGCCTGGCCCGGAACCTCTCCCCGGTCGCCGTCAGGTCGGCGAAGTCCCACATCTCCCGCAGCTCGTCCGCCATCTCCGCAGGGTAGGCAAGATGGCTCCCGGTCGCCCATTGGAGGAGAGGCCGGGGGCGTTAGGCTTGATGCTTTCCCTTCACCAGCCCTCCTGGGGAGTACCCGTGCCAGCCGATCGCGTCGAGACCGTCGTCAGCCTGTGCAAGCGCCGTGGCTTCGTGTACCCGTGCGGTGAGATCTACGGTGGTACCAGGTCGGCGTGGGACTACGGGCCGCTCGGCGTGGAGCTCAAGGACAACATCAAGCGCCAGTGGTGGAAGTTCATGGTGCAGAGCCGCGACGACGTGGTGGGCCTGGACTCGTCGGTGATCCTGCCGCGCGAGGTGTGGACCGCGTCCGGCCACGTCGAGGCGTTCGTGGACCCGTTGGTGGAGTGCAACTCCTGCCACAAGCGGTACCGCGCCGACACCCTCGTCGAGGAGTACGCCGAGCGGTCCGGCAAGGCCGGGGGCGGACTGGCCGACGTGCCCTGCCCCCACTGCGGCACGCGCGGCGAGTACACCGAGCCCAAGATGTTCAACGGGCTGCTCAAGACGCACCTCGGCCCGATCGAGACCGACGAGGGCCTGCACTACCTGCGCCCCGAGACGGCGCAGGGCATCTTCACGAACTTCCTGAACGTGCAGACGACGTCGCGCAAGAAGCCGCCGTTCGGCATCGGCCAGATCGGCAAGTCGTTCCGCAACGAGATCACGCCGGGCAACTTCATCTTCCGCACCCGCGAGTTCGAGCAGATGGAGATGGAGTTCTTCGTCGAGCCCGGCA